>DISA01000093.1 GCA_002421915.1 Gallionellaceae bacterium UBA6222 | reverse complement strand
TCATCATCGCCATGGGTGAAGGCGCGAAGGCCAGCCTGTCAGCCTTCGACCATTTGATCCGCAGCCCGGCACCCGTGCCGGCCACCGTAGTTTCCAACTGAACACAGGCAGGGGAGATGCATAAATCTGGCCGGATCAATAGGCGCTATAATCCGACCATGTCGCCGACAATTTTTCGTGAGAGTGGTTTTCGGTTCTTTTTCTTTTCGCGGGAAGAGCCGAGAATGCATGTGCATGTTAGCCATCCCGATGGAGAAGCCAAGTTCTAGCTGTCACCGAAATTGGCGCTGGCAACAAGCACCGGGCTTTCGCCCAAACAGAGTAAGGAAGCTCAACGCCTTGTCATTGTTCACATGGAGGAAATAACCCATGCCTGGCACACTCACTTTCCAAGCTGAAGTCACTCATGTTTCAAAGCATGGTTTCTGGCTGCTACTTGCCGACGAAGAATTATTTTTACCTTTTACTGATTTCCCGTGGTTTCGGGGCGCAACAATCGAGCAGCTTTGCGAGGTTGAGTGGCCTGCTGAAAACCACCTTTTTTGGCCTGCACTGGACATTGACTTGGCTGTTGAGTCTATACGCAACCCTTCTGCCTTTCCGCTGATAGCATCCGCAATTCATGCCTAACCCTACGCTCAAGCGGGACGGCGCAAAAGTGCACAGTCCCTTTTATTGTAAGAGTTTCGATACGGACGTGGCTGGCGCAGGTTGCGCAATTTCGCCGGCCTTATTGGTGATAAAGTTGCGGGCAAGGAGGTAGTCGCCATGAGTCTGGTTGAAAAAGTATTTGGACCCAAATCAAAATACGACAAGAGCTTGCCCTATACCTATGAGGCACGGGTGCGCATTTTTGAGGGGAGCACAGAATATAACTCCTACCTCGCCGCCACAATTTGCGGCCTGCTGGAGTATCTGCAGGAAAATAACATCAAGCCGGATGACGCGAGCATCTTTGAGGTGTATCAGGACCAGGAGGTGCTGATCGACAAGAATCTGTTCCTTTCACCCGACCAGCGATGGCTGGCCAAACCCGATCTCTGCCGTGCCTTTGAGGAGCATTACGCGGGGCATATCCATGCCGACGGCTGCTCATTCGAAGACAGGGATCGCAAGGGTGTTGGTCCTTAACAAGTTTGAAATTCGCCTGCGCGGCGAATCCATTTCAAAACGTCGGGCGCCTGAAAAAGATGAATACCTGGTTCACGTGCAATCTAGGCGACGCCATGTTGGCGGGGGAAGCGTCAGAACAAATCAAGGCGCTTTTCTCGCCGGTCTTCGAGATAGCCGATAACCGGAAAGAGATGGCGATATTTTTTCGCCACGAATCGGACGGGCATCTTCACTGCGAGGTCAAGGTGTATTTTTCTCCGGCAACGGCTGCCATTGCGCGGGCGGTTGAGGCGATTCCCTGCAAGAAGCCTTCTATGGACGGCTTGGGCCTGCTGGCCGGTGCGGAAGAATCATGGCTGATCCTCTTTCCCGGGAAGTCGGCGTCATCGCCTGTTCAATGCCCAACCAGCCGCCCAGCTGCGGGGGAATGCTGACGTGCCTCGTCGCGCAGTGAATGGGCTGGAAACAACCATGGATGGAGAGTTGAAGGACCACCCGGGTATCAGTGGTGGCGCGACTGCCTTGCATGAAATGCGCATTGCCACCGTGATCGGCGCGCTGCTGGATGCACAAGCCAAAAGTGTGCTCGACCTCGGCTGCGGCGAAGGTGAGCTGATGGTCAGGCTGGCGGCACAGGCACAATTCAGCCGTATCATCGGCATCGATATTTCAGATCACGTACTCCGGATGGCGCGCTGTTTGCTGGGTCTGGACCCGCTCGCATCGCCGGGGCGTGTCGAGGTGATGCATGCCTCGTTCACCGAACCGGACTCCGCCCTGAAGGGGTTCGATGCCGCCGTGCTGCTGGAGACCATAGAGCATATCAACCCCGGTCGCCTCAGTCGCGTTGAAGGTGCGGTGTTCGGCTGCTATCGGCCAAGAACCGTATTGGTCACGACACCAAACCATGAATACAACACAATGTACGGCATGGCCCCGGGCCAATTCCGCCATCCCGGTCATTGCTTCGAATGGGACCGCCCGAAGTTCCGCCACTGGGCAAGCGGCGTTGCCGGGCGCAATGGCTATTCCGTTGCCTTCAGCGACATCGGCGACCCGCACCCCACTCTGGGCGCCCCGACCCAGATGGCTATCTTTACCCTTATCGCCGATCCGGTTTGATCAGATTGCGCGACAAACCCCGGCAGTCAGATCACTTTCTTTCCTCGCGCTGCTGCAATACACGCCACAGCCACCCGCCAGATAGCAGCACGATAATCGCCCCCAGCCACAGCGGCCAGCGCACCGGCTGGTTCCAGACGCGGCGCAGCTGGTCGCGCTGTGCGCTATCCACGCGCCAGTATTTGAGGCGGTTATTCGCCATGATGTTGGGTTTGACGTTGCGCAGCCAGCCATGTTGCAACACATAATTTTTGGGATGGTAACCCCACAGCCAGGGTGAATCGCGGCGCAGAATTTCCAGCATGTGGTCGATGATGGCCTGCCGCGCCGGACTGCTCTCCATATTTTTCATGCGCTCAAACAGCCGGTCGTATTCCGGGTTGCTGTAGTTCGCCGCATTCTCGCCCCCGTGCTGTACCTTGCCCTGCGCACCGTGCAGCAGGAAAAAGAAATTTTCCGGGTCGGGATAATCGGCGTTCCAGCCGAAGTAGAACATCTGTGTGTCACCGCGCCGGATCTTGTCCTGGAAGCGGTTGTAGTCGGTGCTGCGCACATCGAGTTGCACATTGATCTTGTCGAATTGCTTGCGCAGCCAGTCGAGGCGCGATTTGCTGCCCACACCGCTGGAGGTGGTATCGAGATGGATCACCAGCGGCTGTCCGCTCTGTGCCTCCACACCATTCGGATAGCCCGCCTCGGCAAGCAGGCGTTGCGCCACGGCAATCGGCTTGCGCACCGGTTTGCCCTGCACACAATCGTACACATAGGGATTGATGCCCGCGCAACCATCGCGATAGCCGAAGATGCCGGGTGGAATCGGCGACTGCGCCGCGATGCCGCGCCCGTTGGCAAAGATGGAGATGAACTCCTCGAAATCCACCGCGATGGCGATGGCGCGGCGCAGCTTTCTTGCCCGTTCACCGTTGCCGCCGACTGTTGTATCCAGCCAGTTGAAGCCGGTGTACATGGTCGAGGTGGAGACCGAGGTGGCCAGAGTGATGCCCTGTGCCTTCATCGCTTCACTCACGGCCGCCTCGCCGCCCACGCTGACCTGCACCGCCTGATCGAAACTGTCGGAGCTGATGCCGGAGGCATCGTAATAGCCCTGCAGGAATTTGTTCCAATAGGGGATGGTTTCCTTTTCCAGCGAGAACACGATGCGCTCGATCAGCGGCAGCGGCTTGCCCGCATCACGCAGCAACCCCGCCCCGGCATCGCCCGCCTCCCCTTCCGCCGGATAAGCCTCACTGTCGTAATACGGATTCTTCGCCAGCACCATGCGCTGATTGGGATCGTTCTCCGCCAAATAATACGGCCCGCTGCCCAACGGCCACCAGTCGAGGGTGAGGTTGCGCTCCTGCATCCCGGGTTGCGCGTAGAAGCGCCCGGCTTCGGGCGGCATCGGCGCGAAGAACGGCATCGCCAGCCAGTAGGCGAACTGCGGATATTTCCCGTGGATGGTGATGCGATAGGTGGTGTCATCCACCACTTCGACGCCTTGCAGCGGATATGCATCAAGATCGAGAAAATCCTGCGGACGCGCTTTGGCTGCCGCCTGTAACGCGGCGGCATACTCCTTGAGACCGACGATATATTCCGCCATCACACCGGCGATGGGGGTGTGCAATTGCGGATGCACCAGGCGCTTGATCTGATGCACATAATCCGCCGCGGTCACGCTGCGCGTGCCGGTGCGGTTGAAGTCCTTCAAGCTATGGATACCGGCCAGATCTTTTTTTGTCAGGCGCAGATTGTCCGCCCGCAGTGCCGGATGCGGCTGGTAACGCATATTGGGCTTGATGCGGATTTCATAGACGCTGTAGGCAATATGCTCCGGTTTGGCATCGGACGGCAAATGGCGGCGGCGAGCATCCAGATAACTTACCTGCGGCATCGCGCTCGCCGCCAGTGGCACCAGCTGGTAAGGGCGTTTCAGATAATGATATTGCAGCGGCGGCGAGTAGATATGCGCCAGGAACTCGTACTCGTTCTCGCTGTAGGCTTGCGCCGGATCGAGGTGTTTGGGACGTTCGGTGAACGCGGTGTAGAGGATGTCCTTGCCCTGATCCGCTGCCGGGTAGGGGTTGTTCCACAGCGCGCCATCACAGCCGGCGAGCAACAGACATAACAGCGTAGCGAACAGGGATTTCATGCGGCGAGAGTTTAGCCGAAAGGTGCCGCTTCGCGGTAACATTGGTCGGCTTACAACTCAAGGATCACAACGATGAACCAGGACTGGCAAAACTTTCTCACCACCCGGGGGGCGCACATCACAGACGGCGTGGTGCAGCATTTCGGTGATGCCGCGGCAGAACGGGCAGCGACACAGGAAGGCACGGTACTATGCGATTTGTCGCATTTCGGTGTTTTGCGGGTCAGCGGCGAGGATGCCGAATCTTTTTTGCAGAATCTGCTGAGCAACGACATCCGTGAAGTTACGGCCAGCCGCGCCCAGCTTTCCAGTTTCAATAATGCCAAGGGACGCATGCTGGCGAGCTTTCTGATCTGGCGTGAAGGCGGTGGAGACTATCTGCTGCAATTGCCGCGCGCGCTGGCCGAGCCGATACGCAAAAAACTCTCGATGTATGTGCTGCGCGCCAAGGTGAAGATCACGGATGCGAGTGACGAGCTGGTCTGCCTCGGTATCGCCGGCATGGATGCGGCGACATTGCTGCAAAAACAGTTTGCGGCACTGCCGCAGCAGCCGTGGGAAGCGACGCAATCCGACGAGGCGGTGATCTTGTGCCGCAGCGCGCAACGCTACCAGATCGCCGCCGGCGTCGAGCGGGCGCGGGCACTGTGGCAAGCGCTGCAACCAGTGGTGACGGCAGCGGGCGCGAACTGCTGGGACTGGCTCGACATCCGCGCGGGTATCCCCTTCATCCTGCCCGCAACGCAGGAAGCCTTCGTGCCGCAGATGGTGAATTTCGAAGTGATCGGCGGCATTAATTTCAAGAAGGGCTGCTATCCGGGGCAGGAAGTGGTGGCACGCATGCACTACCTTGGCAAGCCGAAGCGGCGCATGTATCTGGCGCGGGTGATGACCGACGAGGCAATTCAGGCGGGTGACGAACTGTTCAGTGCAAACCAGGCCGATCAGGCATGCGGCAAGGTGGTGCAGGCCGCCCGCGCCGCGCATGGCGGCTTTGAGCTGCTGGCCGTGGTGCAGACCGAGGTTGCACTCGACTTCCCGGTACATCTAAAAACACTCACCGGGACGCGCCTGGAATTCGAACCTCTGCCCTACGCCTTACCGTGAACCTGCCCGCCGCCCTGATTGGTAATAATTGGCTGTGGCTGGCCAATCTGGGCTTTGTTTATTTTATGTACCGCGCACTCCGTGCTGCAACGTGGCGCAAGGTGCTGGCCAATCGCCAGATGGTCAATGCGCTGGTCGGACTCACCTTCGGCGCTTTCATCTTCTGGCAGTTCAACGCGGGCATCCGTCCCGGTTTTAATTTCCACATTCTGGGTGCGACCCTGTTCGTACTACTGTTCGGCTGGCAAGTGGCCGCCGCATCAGTCACTCTGGTGATGGCCGCCACCTGGTTCAGGATGGAACTGGACTGGGTCGCGCTCGGCCTCAACGGTCTGCTGATGGTCGCCATCCCGGTGCTGTTCAGCGAATGGCTGCTGCGTTTCAGCCAGCACTATCTGCCCAAGAATCTGTTTCTATTCGTGCTGTGGAACGGTTTCGTCTGCGCCGGATTCGCCATCGCACTGAACGTGGCGGCCACCACGCTGACCCTGCTGATGTTGAGCCATTACTCCTGGGCAGAAATACAGCATCACTACCTGATTGCCGCACCCATCATCCTGTTCGCCGAAGCCTTTATGACCGGCATGCTGATCACCGCCTTCACCGTATTTCAGCCGGGGGCGGTTTTGAATTTTAGCGATGCGGAATATCTGGACGGGAAGTAGTCACACTCTCTGCGGGTCGGGTGCAACCCGACATTCGTTTCAGTTTATCGCGCCGTGTCGGGATAAATCAAGACCCACACGACCTAGTGCGGCTTGAGTTCCAGCTTCATCTTGACGTGAAGCAATCCGGCGTCCATGAATTCCTTACCCTGTCTGATAAAGCCGAAGCTCTCATAGAACGGCACCGCATGAGTCTGCGCATCCACATCCACGATTTTGTAGTCGCGTGAACGAGCCTCGTTGAGCAAAGCCTCCATGATCGCCGTGCCGACTTTCTGCTTGCGCCATTGCGGCATCACCGAGATACGTCCGATATGGCCATTCGGCAAGATTCGGCCGCAACCAACCGCGTCACCCGACAGGCTTAACGCCAGCGCGTGGCGGCAAGTCGCGTCGATCTCATCCCACTCCAGCTCCGCCGGCACCCCTTGCTCACGAATGAACACCGCTTCGCGGATGGCGCGCAGCAGGAGCTCGCCATCGTGCCAACACACCAGACTGACTGTGAAGGGATTACTCATTTGCCGCCCCCTTTTCTCAAAGTGACATCAAGCAATGATTTCGACCTCGGTACCGCCTGCGACACGGTCGAACAACTCCAGCAGATCACGATTACGCATCCTGATACAACCCCGCGAACCGGGTCTGCCCAGTTCGGTCTCATCCGGCGTGCCGTGGATATAAATGTAGCGGCGCATGGTATCGCAATTGCCGCCACGGTTGTAACCCGGCTCCCGCCCCGACAACCACAGGATGCGCGTCAGGATCCAGTCACGCCCGGGATGACGCGCACCCAGTTCGGGTGTGTAGATTTCACCGGTTGGACGCCGCCGCACAAACACCGTGTTCGGCGGCTGCCCCGCACCGATCCTGGCGCGAATGACATGTCTGCCGCGTGGCGTGCAAAAACTACCGCTCTCCTCGCCTACCCCGTTGGCGCCCGTCGAGACCGGATAACTTTGCAGCAACTTGCCGCTGTCATCGAACAATGTCAGGGTCTGGCTTGGAATGTGGATGACGATCCTGCGTCCCCCGCTCCCGTTTGCGGGAAAATGGCCGGAGGAGAGGGACGAGCCGGGGGTGTTGTTCATGTCCGTCAAAACCCTCTCCCTAACCCTCTCCCGCAAGCGGGAGAGGGGATTGTCCTGCTGGAATTGATTCACGACGCTGCTCTACGCGCCTGTGTGCGAAAAAGTCGCTCAATAGTTTGCCGCATTCATCTTCCAGCACACCACCCTCGATGCGCGCGTGATGGTTGAGCCGCGCTTCGGTGAATAGATTGAACACACTGCCCGCCGCACCGGTCTTGGGCTCTTTCGCGCCGTACACCGTGCGTGCGATGCGCGCGTGGAACATCGCGCCGACGCACATCACGCACGGTTCCAGCGTGACGAACAGTTCGCAGCCAACCAGCCGGTAATTGCCGAGATGCCGCGCCGCATCGCGCATGGCCATCATCTCGGCATGTGCAGTCGGGTCGTGGCGGGTGATCGGCGCATTGAAACCCCGGCCGACGATCTCGCCGTCCTTCACCACCACAGCACCCACCGGCACCTCGCCGGCCAGCACAGCCAATCGCGCCTGTTCCAGTGCGGCCCGCATGAAATCTTCGTCATTCATCGGTTGTTACGCTCTAACCAAAATTGGACAGGATGGATTATACGGCGCTCCCCGGTTTAGTCCGACACGTTACAATTCACTCACGCCGATACCGGAACCTCATCATGCCACTCACCTCCCTCACCCAGCACATTCGCGCCAACGTTCGCGCCGCGCTTGACGAAGACATCGGCGACGGCGATCTGACCGCGCAGCTAATTCCTGGGCCAGTCCTGGCAAATGCCACGATAATCGCGCGTGATGCGGCAGTGCTCTGCGGCACTTTGTGGTTCGAGGAATGCTTCAAGACACTGGACCCCGATTGCACCATTGCCTGGAAGTTACGGGAAGGCGAGCTGGCGGCAGCCGGACAAACGCTATGCACTCTCAATGGTCGCGCGCGCGCGATGCTGTCCGCCGAACGTCCGGCACTGAACTTCCTGCAAACCCTGTCTGCCACGGCAACCCTGGCACGGCGCTACGTCGCTGCCGTTGCCACCACCCGGGCAAAAATTATGGACACACGCAAGACCCTGCCCGGCCTGCGCATGGCGCAAAAATACGCCGTGCGGGTGGGTGGCGGCCACAACCAGCGGGTCGGCCTGTTTGACGGCGTGCTGATTAAGGAGAATCACATCGCGGCAGCCGGCGGTATCGGCCAGGTGATGGAACTCGCCTTCCGCCTCACCCCGCCACACATTCCCATCCAGATCGAAGTGGAGAACATGGCGCAACTCGATGAAGCCCTGCTCGCCGGAGCGAAACTCATCCTGCTCGACAATTTTTCCCTGGCAGACATGCAACTGGCGGTCGAACATGCTGCCGGTCGCGCCGAACTGGAAGCCTCCGGCGGCATCACGCTGGATAATGTGAACCTCGTCGCCGCCACCGGTGTGGATCGCATCTCCATCGGCGCGCTGACCAAGGATATTCAGGCAGTCGATCTTTCGATGCGTGTCATCCTCCCTTGAATTCTGCAGCGCAACCCGCATGTTGAGGCTTTCCAATTCACAGAGGTCATCATGAGCGACTCAAAACACATAGTCTGTCCGCACTGCGATGCAGTGAACCGCGTGCCCGCTGACAGACTCGATGCACGACCCACTTGCGGGAAATGCAAGCAACCGCTGTTCAACGGACATCCGGTGGAATTGCGCGAGGCAAACTTCATGCGCCATGTCAGTAGCAGCGACATCCCGGTGCTGGTCGATTTCTGGGCACCGTGGTGCGGCCCGTGCAAGATGATGGCGCCCGCCTACGCGCAGGCCGCAGCGAAACTTGAGCCGCGGATACGCGTGGTGAAACTGGATACCGAGCAGGCACAGAGCCTCGCCGCGCAATTCAACATCCGCAGCATCCCGACGCTGGTGCTGTTCAAGGGCGGACGCGAAGTGGCACGCCAGGCCGGCGCGATGGATGCGAACGGAATCGTCAATTGGGCAAACTCAAAAAACTGAACGGTAACGGCATGAAACGACTGCTTATACTCTCCGTACTGCTGCTGGCCGCATGCGCCGACCCCGCGCGCAACCTGTACGAAGGCATCAAAGCCAACAGTGATGCGCAGCGCACTCCGATGGAGCGGGCTGCGCAACCGGCACCGGATTACGATAGCTACAAAAAGTCGCTGGAGGACGTCGAAGTAAAATAGAACGGGAAGCCTTTCAGCTTCCCGTTCTGTCCTACACAGAGATTCCGCTCTAAAGAACATCT
This sequence comes from Gallionellaceae bacterium UBA6222, assembly GCA_002421915.1. Lineage (GTDB taxonomy): Bacteria > Pseudomonadota > Gammaproteobacteria > Burkholderiales > Gallionellaceae > Sideroxyarcus. Next base: position 27,936 of record DISA01000093.1, on the reverse strand, counting down.
CTGATGATTCGTCATTCCCGCGCAGGCGGGAATCCAGTCTTGCCACCACAAAAAGCGGCTAGCGAATCACGCAGCCGTTCTGGTCGTCTCTGGAATCATCGTTCTGCTCCAGATTCTCCAATTTGTTGTCCTGCATGAATCCTGGCATCGTCGACAGCCGCGCCAGTATCTGTTCATTGCTGAAACCGCTCTCGCCCTTGCCCAAGTCGATCTGCTGGTCGCCTTTGACCAGAATGACATGGCCGTCATGCACGGTGACATACAAGCCGGCATCGCCACTCGCTTCTGCTTCCTCGAACAGTTTTTCGATATCCACCGGCACCGTGTCAGGCCGCGGAGCGTCGTTCTTTTCCACTGCTGCCGGAATAGTCAGGATACGCACCGGTTTGCCGGTCTCGCGCGCGATGATGGCAGCCTGATTGAGCGCCACCGTATAAGAACCGCCGGGGCCGACCAGCAACACCTCGCCCGCCCAGACATAGACACCCGCTCCCTCCATCGGCTGGTTCGGATTGGCACCAAAATCCGCCGCGCCCTCGGCGCAGGGGCCGTTGCACCAGGCATCGAAACCGGTGCCGCGAATGCCGATGGTCGCTCCCGACATCTTGAACTGGTAGTTGTCGCGATTGACGCGACCGATCAAACCGGTGACCACGCGCACACCACCCTTGATCAGGCGCAGCGCAACATTCTCCTGTCCTTGCGCCTTGTCGTATTTGAATGCCTCAACCTGGAACACACTGCTCGCTTGCAGTGTGATGCGCCCGCCGTCGCGGAATGCCACCACCGCATACGAGGCCGCATTGCTTTGCAGGGTATCGCCCTCGAACACCGGCGAACCCAGCGTCAGCTTCCGGATATTGCCGCCCGTTTCTTTGGCGACCAGTTCACCCTGCATGCGCATCACGCGCCCCACCGCCTTCGGCCTGGATGCAGCCGGAGTCGGTGCTGCGGCTTCTTCATCGGCGCAACCTTTGCTGGCACAAAGCCGCGAACTGAAATCTGTGCCGCGTATGCCGATGGTCGCACCCGCTGCGCGCAGTTTGTACGCATCCGGGTTGCCGCGTTTGCCGATCAGACCGGTAACAGTACGGAACCCCCCCTTGAGGAGACGGAACACAGCGTTGTCGGCTTGCGGTGTTTCCTGCTTGAACTGGTACGCCTCGATCTTCAAATTGGATTGGGGACGCATGGTCATTTTGGTGCCGTCATTCATCGTCACCTGCGCATAACTCTTGTCGCCGGTCACCAGCAACTCGCCCGGATGCACCTCAGACTTTGGTCGCAACACACGCAATGTGCCATCCGCCTTCTGCGCCACCAGCGTCCCGCTCATGTAACGCACGCTGCCCGCCGTCTCACTCGCTGCCTGCACGACTGATGTCAACAGGAACAGGGCTGCTGCCACACTGCCAAGAATCGTATTTTTCATATCAAACCCCTAAAAGGTTCCCGACAGGGAAGCATGAATGCGCCAATCACCCTGCAACTGATTGGGATCGGTACCGGCGTTGACGATGCGCCCGGCATCGAGACGCAATCCGATACTGTCGGAATAGGATGCACGCATCCCCAGTCCGGCGCTGGCAACGGCAATACGGTTGGCATCCTTGGGATACACGGCACCGCCATCAACAAACAGTAAAGCGCGGGCCGAGCCGTTTCCCAACTGCAGCGCCGGAGCATATCCCTCGAAATTGCATAGCCCCCCTTGCTCGCCGCTTTCACTTCCCTCGGAAAATCCCCGCACCCCATCCGCGCCACCCAGGCGCATCTGCTCCCCCTGGATCAGTCGATCTCCGCTCCACTGCCCCCTGCATGCCCCGCGGATCTGCCAATCGTTTTTAAACTGTGTGAAGAAATTCCCGCCGCCGCGCAGCACCTTGTAAGCATGTGCCGGGTCGGACGCATTAACATGGTCATAGGCCGCAAAATCGGCTGACTTGCCGCGACCCGCAAATGGCACATTGGCTGCAAATGAAGCATTCAGGCCGACATCACTGCCCCACAATCTGCCCTGTGTGGCGTAAGCGACACTCAGCGGCGTGACCACGATCTCGTCGTAGAGAATAGTCGGTGGCGGGTTGGTCAGCTCGACCTTGTTGAACTTGCGCCAATCCAAACCAAAAGTGACGCGCGGGTCGAATGTCCCCCAACGTTCCAGCGGGATGTTGTAACGCGAACTGAACATCAGGCCACCGCCCTGGAAATTCGACAACCCGCCGACCAGTGCATTGATGTTGGAGTAAGCGCCGAAGAATTCGACACTATGTCCATTCTCATACAACGGAATCTTGTAACTGCCGCCCACCACCTTGACCCGGTCCGTATGCTGCGGTGACGTTTGCACCTGTAACTGTCCCACATGGTCGCGGTCGAACAGATTGGCGTCCCGGTAAGATAATCCCAGACGCGAGCGCCCGGTATCTTCCGATCCGGAATTATCCAGCGTTACTGTCCACGCCGATGGCCTGCTGTCGGTAACCAGCACGCTGGCATCCACCAGATCATCCTGCTCGCCGCCCTTGAGGACGACGTTGATCTGGCGCGCCGGATTCTCGTTTGCCAGCCTCAGTTCGCGCGCCACCTGCTTCGATCTGGGAACGCCACCGCTGCGCACCGATGGAACGGCATTCAGCACATTTTCCTCGCTGAAGAATTGATTGTTCTTCACTGTCACTTTGCCGTAATGCCCTTCGATCACTTGGAATCGTACCGTGCCCGCTTCCAGCTCCTGTTCCGGCAACAGTACATGCACCGCCGAATAGCCGCGCTCGGCATACAGTGCCTCGATCGCCTCCAGTGCGGACTGCACATCGGAGAAATCCTTGTCCTGCCCGACATAAGGCGCAACCACCGCTCCAAAATCGGCCGGAGTCAGCAGCGTTGCTCCCTCCACCACATAGCGGGAGATGGCAAAGCGTAAAGTGACAGGTTGATCCTCATCCGCCGCCAATGCACTCACCGGCGGCAGCGCAATCATCAAGCAGCCCAGCAGACTCAGGAAGAATGAATGCACTCTTCCCATGCATCGGACTTTAGTCCGATTCAAATTGTCCGGGCTAAAGTCCGACCCACAAAAACCAACAGTGATTGAATCATTCGATTTCATACTTGCTCCTCAACGGCAGACCGGCAGGTTGTCGAGCAGCTCACCGCCTTGATCGTCTTCACCTTCGATGGCAGCCAACACTTCTTTCTTTTTCTCATCGTCATCATCTCCTTCCGGCGTCCCCGTGGAGAGCGAGGTCTCGGTGATCTCCTGCACCACGGTTGGCGGCAGGATGGTGAATGTGCCAGGAACGAACGACGCCAGCGTGTAATTGCTGCTGAGCAAAGTCGCCGAGCCGTTGATCGCATACAGGCCGATGAACTCGCCCGCATCGCGCGCCAGCGAAACGCTCACCGTGGCGCTTGGCGTGTCGCTGAACTGCAAACCGCTCACGGTATAGGTCAGCGCCGGGTCGGGTGTGCCAAGTACCTTGTTGATTGTGTCCGCGATCACGGTCAGTGTGGCCGGGGTGATGGTCAGTGTGTTGCCGGTGAAACCGCTGATGCTGTAGTTGCCGTTCGCGGCCAGCGTGCCCTGGGTAATGGCATAACCGGTGCCGACATTCTCGCCGCCGGTATGGTTCAAGGAACCGGTAAAGGCCGAACTCTTCGTATCAAAAGAAGCCAGGCCCAGTCCGCCAACGGTGAACAGATTCGGATCGGCGCTGCCGTACACCTTGCTCGCCGCGCTGGCACTGATGCTGATGGCGCGCGGCGTGACGGTCAACACCCCGTTCACATAAGTAATGTTGTAGTTGCTCGCGCTGCCAATGCTGAATACCGCGTTGCTTGGCGTGATTGGATATGCGCCAACATTCGCCGTTGCCGCAGCCCCCGCGCTGGTCAGGGTGACGCCGCTGATGGTGTCGCTGCCGACCAGCCCGACCGGAGTGAATTCGGTGCCGGTGAAGGTCAGGGTATTGCCGAATATTTTGCTGGCATTGTCCGCCGTCACACTCAACAGGTTCAGCCCCGCCGGGGTAACCGTCAGCATCCCGCCAACAAAACTGATGTCATAGCCCAGTTGGCCGGAATAAAGGGCGGGGGCATAGGTTCCCGTATTGATCGCATTGAGGCCGTATGCGTTCGCAGTGCCCAAAATATCGGAGGGATTTGGAGCCACAGGATTGACGCCATCGGTATAGGCAGGATTGACCAGCCCGCCGCTGTAGGTTGCGCCATCATAGGACTTACTCACCGGATCTGCCGTGATGACGAGCGGTTTGAGGAAGCTGGTGAGCAACGGAGTGGTATAGCCCTGACCGGTATAGTCGTCATAGATACGCCAAATCATCCCCGCCCCGCCGGTGTTGGCGATGTTCCAGCCGGCATTGGTGAAATTCGACATGGTCTTCATACCGACAGCATCGAGTGGTGCAGCACCGACATCGGTGCTACCAAAGGTGTTGTAGTCAAAGCCGATACCCGTTACACCTGTTCCCAGTGTCGCGTTATCCCAGAACGTTCCGGTGACACTACCTCCCATATCGTTATTGCCCACCACGGCACCCATGTCGCCGCCACCGGACAAGGTGCCGATACTGGTATAGCTCGTGCCGATGGTGCCGGTGTTCCACCCAGCCAGTCCGCCGACATATATCCAACTCGACGGCGCTGTGCCACCGACAACACTGCCGCCGTTAACGTAGGTATCGCTGATGCTGCCGACATTGTTGCCAACCAATCCGCCGTTGTAATGCGCGCCCGCCACACTGCCATTGCTGACGAAGCTGGACTGGATGATTCCGCTGTTATAACCCGCCAGACCGCCCGCGCCCCCACCGCAATCGGTACAGCTTCCATTCACACTTCCGCCGCTGACAAAACTGTTGCTGATGAGCGCATCGCCGCCGACTCCGCCATAGGTACCACCACCCACTGGCCCCTGCATATTGGCGCCAACCAGACCGCCGATGTTACCGTCACCGGTGATGGTGCCACTAGTGACGTAGCTATTGCTGATGAGTGCGGCTGCACCGGGCGATCCCGGATAAGTGATATTTCCCCAACCGCCCATCCCACCCTGATTGAGTCCGACCAGCCCGCCGATCTGGCCGAAGCCTTGTACAGTACCGCCATCCACAAAACTGTTACTGATACTGCCTGCGTCGTTGAAGCCGACCAGTCCACCGACTGCGGCACTACTATACGATGCAGTGCCGGATACGAAAGAGCTGACAACAAAACTGGAATCGACAATCCCGCTGCTATGGCCGACCAAGCCGCCGATATTGGTACCGCCGCTCACGCTGCCACCCGTGACATTGCTGCCCGAGATGTTGCCGTTGAGCCACCCTACCAAACCGCCGGCATCACTCACCCCGGATACGATCGTATTGGCTACATCGCTGTTGCCGACGACAATGAAAGCGCCTTCGCCGCCATCGGATCCGACCAGGCCACCGATGCTGCCCGAACCCGACACATCTCCGCCGGTCACATAGCTGGTATCGATGGTGCCGCCAATACTATGTCCCACCAGACCGCCGACATTGGTGAATGCTCCTTGCACGGTGCCGCCGCTGACGAAGCTGTTGCTGATATTGCCGCCCGAAAGATACGGATTCTCATTGAGACCGATCAAGCCGCCGACCACAGAGTTGCCGGCGATCATGCCGTTGGTCGAACTGCTGTTGAGGATGTCGCCCTCGTTCCATCCCGCCAGTGCACCGACACGGTTGCCGCCATTGACCGTCGCATTCTGCAACACCACATTGCTCACGGTGTTGCCCGTCAACACATGGCCGAACAATCCAAGATCGTTGGACGCAGACTGATTGATGTTCAGATTGGAAATAGTGAAGCTGCCACCGTCAAAGTTGGCGCCCAGCACGGGAACGTAGTAACCCGGCAGCGGTAAGAGATCGATTGCGGAAGTGAGGGTGAAGTTCAGGGTTGGATCTTCCGAGAAACCCAGCAGCGCCTTCATGCCGTCCAGACTGCCGATGCTATGGTTGCCCACGCTACCCGGCAACACATTGCTATAGTCGGTGATGTTCAAAGTGCCGTCGGCAAGCCAGTCCGAGAACTGCCCGACCGCACCCGTGTTCAGCACATCGTTATACAAACCATATGGCGTGACCATCGTGCCGGTCGAACCATTGATGGTCATAGTGGAAATGTTGTAATGGCTGTTTGAGATGGCGTTTGAATTCATCGTGCCGGCAAAACCGCCGAATCGCGTGAAACCCGTCACACTCCCGCCATCAGCATAACTGTTGCTGATGCTGCCGTAGGCCGCCCCCGCGAAACCTCCGATATTGGAATTGCCCGACACGGCGACACCTGCAGCATGCGACCCGTCGATCGTATTGCTGTTGTAACCAACCAGGCCGCCCACAAGATTTGAACCGGTGACCGTGCCGCCATTGCTGTAGCTGTTCCCTATACTGCCAGAGTTCCAGCCAACCAAGCCCCCCACCGATGTTTGCCCGGAAACACTGCCGTTGCTTGCGTAACTATTGGTAATACTTGCATTAGAAGAATTCCAGCCGACCAAGCCGCCGACCTTGCTGCCAAATGCACCGCCATTCACCGTGCTGTTGGCGACATGACTGCCATCTATGCTGCCGTCATTCAAACCCGCAAGACCACCGATCCATTGCCCGCTGCCGGTCACGCTGCCACTATCGACGTAGCTGTTGACGATACTGCCGTAAAAACCGTTCTGGCCGACCAGTCCGCCCAGTGTGCTCGCCCCTGCCTCGGCCACCGTCATGCCGGTGACAGAGCTGTTGCTGATGCTGCCATCGCTATAGCCTGCCAGGCCGCCTACCCGATACCATCCCGTCACGCTGCCACCAACCAGATTGAGGTTGCTGACGGAAGATCCGATGTTCAGCCAATTGAACAGACCAACACTCGCAGTCGCGGGACGGTTGATGAACAAATTGCTGACGGTATATCCTTGCCCATCCAGCGAGCCTGAGAAGCTTCCCAGTGGCACAAAACCCGCGCTACCCCACATGCCGGCACCCGTTGCGGTTTGCGCCGCATCGATGTTCGCACCGAGGGTGTAGCTTGCCGTCAAATCCATCGCCATCAACTGCAACTGATGGGGGTTAGTTACGTACGTGCTCCACTCAGTGCGCAGGAAAGGCCGTGTGTTGCTTTCTGATATCCACCATGTGTTGGTGAAATCGAAACCGGTATAGGACGCTTGGCTATAAGGCGTTGCACTGATGTTGATGACTGTGTCCTGATTGCCGCCCCCGATGGCCACCGCCTGTCCGGTTGTGACGCTGTCCCATGCAACTGTGATCGCACTGCCCAAACCGGCTATTCCTTCGGCACCACCACCAAGCAAACCTGTACCGGAAGAACCGAGCAAACCAGAAAAATTGCTGCCAATCAAACCACCGGCACTGCCAACAGTGCCAGATACCGCACCGCTACTGGCATAGCTATTATTGACATTGGCCAAACCGCCCGTGCCGCCGACACCTCCGGCTGCCGTACTACCTGAATCATTGCCGCCGTTGCCGCCATCACCGCCCTGATTGAGGCCAACCAAACCGCCAGTATTGGGCGATGTCCCCATGCCAGACACCGTGCCACCGACCACATAGCAATTACTGACCACAGCCGAACCGCCTGTGCCGCCTGACGCACCGGGAATAGATATCCCTGCGTTTCCACCGGCACCACCTATGCCTCCTTGGTTGATACCTACCAACCCGCCCGCAGCTTTTGCGCCTGACGCCATGACACTGACAGCTACATTGGCGACGTAACTGTTATCGATCTGTGCCGAACTTCCTGTCGTGCCCGGTGTTGCTCCCGTGGCCGCCGAACCAGCACCACCGAGGTTGCGTCCCACCAGCCCCCCTGCTGCTCCATTGTTGGCGATCACGGTGCCACCATCCACATAGCTGTTGCTGATAGTGCCGCGATTGACGCCCGCCAACCCGCCGACAGCTGAAGTTGTCGCGGTTCCATGAATGCTGACGTTGACCAGACCTACATCCTTCACAGTACCGCCTGTTGCAATCTCACCGAACAAACCCACCCCCGCCTGGGCCGAAGTTACTGATAGGTTGCTGATCGTGTGATCCAAACCATCGAATTGGCCGGTGAAATTGGTCGATACATTGCCAAGCGGTGTGAAATTCGGTATCGCAGAAACATCGATGTTCCTGCCCAGCGCATAAGTGCCCGCCAGATTGGTGTTGATCGCCTGCAACTGGTTGGCATCGTTGACTAGCATCGATGCAGTTAGCGGGGCACTTGGATTGACGTAGGCAGAATAGTCAGTAGGTGTTGCATACGAAACCGGGTTGTAAAAAATGTTCGTAGAACCGTAAACGACTGACGCGCCCCCGCCTTGCAGGGAGACGTATCCCGATACGCCGAAAATCACGGTACCCGTACCCGCTCCGTTCAGATCGGCGCGCACGGTGAGATGCCCCGGGTTTTGACCGAAAGAGCCGGAAGTGACAGAAGCGTTGATTTCGACGTTACGATGCGCGTTCAGCGTCAAGACCGAGCTGAGATTCCAGTTCACCGCATCGTTGATGAAGATGTCACCGTTACCCGCGCCACTCGCCAGCGTCTGTATCGTGACATTGCCCGAGCCAAGATTGGTGCCCAACGTCGTGTTGGACATCCAGCTGCTGCCGTTGGCCGGGTCGGTTGCGGACACATAAAAGTCCGTCGGGTCGATCAGCCAGCTGCCGTTGTTGCCATTTGTGGCCAGCGTGCTGATGCGTGCACCATCCGCCACCTGCACATGCGCTGCCGAGGTATCGACGAAGCCACCATCGCCCTTGTCCGGGGTGGAGGCGTCCAGCGTGCCGCTGACGCTGACTGTGCCGCTCTGCATGTCGGACAGCACCTTGATCTCGCCGCCGCCCACACCTTGGGCGCTGGCCGTGCCGGATATTTCCGTGCGCTGACTGGATTTGAACACGATCTTGCCGCCCTGCATGGTGGCGCTGTCGGCGCTGGCCGTGCCGCTGTTCCTGACCACGGTGCCAAATAGTCCGAGTCTGCCCGCGCTGGCGACGAGCTGGCCGACGTTGGTGGCATCGCCCGCCGGGGCGGTGATGTTGACGCGAAGTGCGGGGTCGAGGCTGTTGACGAGTTCGACGCTGCTGCCTGCCGCCAAGAGTATCTCGCCGTTGGGGGCGGTGATGACGCCGGTGTTCTCGACGTCGGGGGCGATCAGCCAGATTTCGCCGCCTTGCCGGGCGGTAAGGTTGCCGGCGTTGCTGACGGCTTGTGCATTCGGGTCGCTGGTGAAGCGATGGCGGCCTGCCAGAAAGTCTGCATCGGAGAGATTCAGCGAGGTGGCGACCAAGCCTGCCACATCAACTGTAGAACCTGCGCCAAATACAACGCCGTTGGGGTTGACCAGGAATACGCGTCCGTTGGATTGCAGGGCGCCCAATATCTGGCTGGTGTTGCCGCCGACGACGCGGTTGAGGACGGCGGAGCTGGCGGATTGCTGGGCGAAGCGGGTGATCTCATTCCGCTGGATGCTGAAGTCTTGCCAGTGGATGATGGCGCCGGGGGTGTTGGTGACGGTGAGGGTGTTGCCGCTGGTGTTGAAGCTGGCGCTGCCGTTGATGACGTTGCCGCCCATCGGGTTGGCGTGTACCTGGAAGGTGAGCAGGCAGCTAGCAGCCAGCAGAGCAAGTTTGAAGCGGTGATGATGAATGTCGTCAGTTTCGTCGCTGACCCCGGTGATGTTCAATGTCCGCAACAGGCTGGAACCGGAGCGTTTGCCTTTGCTCTTGACCAGCTCCGATACGGCAACCCAGGCGTTCAGCGCCTCGGACCAGATGGTGCGGTAGATTTGATTGAGTGAATGCATCTTGCCTCCCCGGTTGCTTCAATGGCACGGTTCGGTTCCCGCACCCCAGTTCGTGAGCAGAAATCCTACACGCACTCACCCATTCGGGCTATAGGAAAAAATATATATGCCTGTCTATACCCATCGTGACACGGGAAACTTCTGACCGCAGCCCCTCGAACTGCATGCTCGCACGTTCAAACACGATCCAGCCTACCCAAGCGTCACTATCCGTGGCAGCATGCCACCCATCATGACGACAAATCCCGCCAACACAACCGGCAAACCCCTGACCCTAGACCAAGCCATGACCCTGGCGAACCAGCTGCAAGCCCAGGGAAGACTGCAGGAATCCGAGCGCCTGCTGCGCCAGATCCTGCAACAGCAGCCGCAACACCCGTTTGCCCTGCATTTGCTCGGCGTGATTGCGCATCAGGCAGGGAACCAGCCTGCCGCTGCCGAGCTGATGCAGCGCGCGATCGCCCTGCTCGGTGGGTCGGACTTTAGTCCGACAAGCTATGCGGCATCGCTCTCCACGGCACAGCGTCGGGATGAATCCCGACCCACACAAGACGCAGGAAGTTTGGCACTGTTCCACGCCAACCTGTGCGAAGTCAGCCGGCAGTTGAAGCAACTGGATCAGGCCATCGCGGCAGGCGAGCGCGCCACGGTGCTCGACCCCAATATGGCGATGGCGCACAGCAATCTCGGCATCGCGTATTTCGACCGCAAGGATTACGACCGGGCGGAGGCATGCCAGCAACGGGCGCTGTCGCTCGATCCAAACTTCGCACCCTCGCTCAACAATCTGGGGAGCATCTGGCGCGAGCGCGGCGACAAGGAAAAGGCATTGGATTTTTACCGCAAGGCCGCCGCGACCAACCCGAACTATCTGGAGCCGCTGAACAACCTCGGCGCTTTGTTGCTGGAAGAGGATCGCATCCCCGAGGCTGTCGGGGCGCTGGAGCAGGCACTCAAACTCAATCCAAACTATGCGGAATCCATCTGCAACATGGGCGGCGTGCATCTGGCGCAGGAAAAAAACGAGCAGGCGCTGTCCCACTATCAGCGCGCTTTATCCATGCGCCCGGTATATGTCGAAGCACAGATGGGGCTGGCCAAGACCCTGCAGGCGCTGGAGAACCTGGAAGAGGCGGAACGCGCCGCACTGAAAGCCATCGAGTTCGACGCAGCCAATCCCAAGGCGCACGCGCTACTCGCCGGCATCCATACCGAGATGGCGCAGCCGGTACGTGCGGAAGCGGAATATGAACGCGCCTTGCAGCTCAAACCGGACAGCAGCGACGCCCTGCTCGGCCTCGGCCACCTGTGCACAGAGAACGGCCAGCTCGAACGTGCGCGCGAACTGTTCCAACGCGTGCTGTCATTCAAACCGGACGACGTCGCGGCGCATATCCATCTGGTGCAGAACGACAAGGTCAGGGCGGATGACCGGCACTTTGCCGCACTGCTGGCGGAAGAAAAAAAGATGGCGGAATTTTCCGATAATCGCCGCCTGTCACTGCATTTCGCGCTGGGCAAATGCTATGACGACCTCAAGGATTACGAACAGGCGTTCCCGCACTACCTTGAAGGCTGCCGCATCAAGCGTGCCCGTTTGCACTACGATGCCGCCGCCGCCGCACAGCAGTTTGCCGAACTCAAAACAATTTTCAGCAAGGAGTTCATCGAGCAGAGGCGCGGCAGCGGCGACCCTTCCGCGCTGCCGATCTTTGTGCTCGGCATGCCGCGTTCCGGCACCACGCTGACCGAGCAGATCCTCGCCAGCCACCCGGATGTATTCGGCGCGGGCGAACTGCCCGACCTGTTGCGCATCGCGCACCGCAAGACGCATCCGGCCACCACGACGTTCCCTGATAACCTGCGCTATCTCGACACTACAACACTTGCCGCCTGGGGCAACGAATACGTCACTGCATTAAAGCAACGCGCACCGAACGCAAAGCACATCACCGACAAGATGCCGGCCAATTTCTTCGCCGTGCCACTGATCCATCTGATGCTGCCGAACGCGAAGATCATCCACGTCAACCGCAACCCGGTGGACACCTGCCTGTCCTGCTTCACGCGGCTGTTCCATCGCAAGCAGGAACACACCTACGACCTCGCCGAACTGGGGCGCTACTACGCCGACTACGCACGGCTGATGGACCACTGGCGCACCGTGCTGCCCGCAGACGCTTTCCTCGACATCCACTACGAGGACATTGTGGCGGATCAGGAAGGCCAGGCACGCAAACTGCTTGATTACTGCGGTCTGGAATGGGACGCGGCCTGTCTCGATTTCCACCAGACCAAGCGCCAGATCCGCACCGCCAGTGTGACCCAGGTGCGCCAGCCGATCTATTCGACCTCGGTGGAACGCTGGCGCAAGTATGAAAAATTCCTCGGTCCGTTGCTGGAAGAGCTGGGCGATCTGGTGCCGGGGCATTAAGGCTGGACCGCACGATAATTAATTGGGCACACACACGCCGATGACGCTGCATCCATACAGCATGATAGAAGGTATTTCCTGGCCGGCAATCCCACCGCCAAGGAGTGCCGGTCTGCTGGCGATGCAATACCAGCTCGGTCAATCCCAGTGGCTACCCACAGCAGAACTCGAACGACAACAGCTTGACCAAGCCGCCAAGCTGTTGCGGCACGCACTGGCCACCGCACCCCATTATCGCGAGAAATACGGCACGCTTGCCCTGCCTGACAAACTTGACTGGAATACCTGGCGCAACCTGCCGCTACTGGAAAGAAGCGAGATACAGGATTGCCCTGAACAAATAAAGAGCACCCGCGTTCCGCCCAGTCACGGCAACATCAGGCTGTATGGTTCCTCCGGCTCCACCGGCAGACCGATCAAGGTACTGGGCACGGATATGACGCACTTCTTCTGGTTGAGCCTGACCCTGCGCGACCATGTCTGGCAGCAGCGCGAGCTGACGAAGAAACTTGCGGTAATACGCTCCAAGATCACGAGCGGTACATCGGCGGGGTGGGGAGAATGGAGTGACAGCATCATCTCCGGCCCCAGCTCCGCTCTCAACATCCGTACGGGTGTAGATGCGCAACTGGACTGGCTGATGGCGGAAAATCCGGAATACCTCCTTACCCACCCGACCAATCTGCATGCCTTGCTAAGACGCGCCGCCGAGCGCGGCGTGCATCCGGCCAACCTGCGCGAAACACGCACTTTCGGCGAGATGTTGCCCGTTGATTTGCGTGAATTGGCCCGACAGGTATGGGGCGTTAAACTAACCGACATGTATTCAGCGGAAGAAGTCGGTTACATCGCCCTGCAATGCCCGGAGACGGAGCACTACCACGTCCAGTCGGAGAACTTGCTGGTGGAGATATTGAACGGACGCGGTGAACCCTGCCAACCGGGAGAAACGGGTGAAGTCGTCGTAACCACGCTGCATAATTTCGCCATGCCGCTGATCCGCTACCGCATCCTCGATCACGCCGAGGTCGGCGAACCCTGCCGCTGTGGCAGAACCTTGCCGGTACTGCGACGCATCGTTGGCCGGCAACGCAACATGGTTTCACTGCCCAACGGCCGCTCGCACTGGCCAAGTTTTCCCAGTACGGACTGGCTTGCAATTGCACCGATCCGGCAATTCCAGATCATCCAGCACGACATGCAAACCATCGAGATCAAAATTGTCTGCCCCCTTCCCCTGACTGCGCAGGAGGAAGCGGGCATCCGCACTCTGCTCGCCGAAAAGCTGGGATATCCCTTTGATTTCCGGTTCAGCTATCACAACAGGATCGAGCCCGGTCCCAACGGCAAGTTTGAGGATTTCATCTCACTCACACCTGACAGTCGGAGCAGGAATTGAACCGCTCATCTTCCCACGGCGCGCTGTATGGCGGCGTACCACCGCAGGGTATCCCTGCCGATCCGCTCATCATCAATGTCTGCCTCACCGGAAATGTCCCGACGAAGGAAACCAGTCCGCATCTGCCGGTGAGTGTCGATGAGATCATTGAGGATGCCGCTGCGGTGCTGGAAGCCGGGGCGAGCATGTTGCATATCCATGCCCGATCACCCGACGGCAATCCTGCCTGGCAGCCGGAAATCTACGGCCGAATTTTTGAGGGCATACGACGCCAACATCCCGATGCCATTCTGGTCGCCACCACCAGCGGGCGCTTGCACGGTTCGTTTGAAAAACGTGCAGCGGTGCTGGATCTGGAGGGTGATGCCAAGCCGGATATGGCTTCACTCACGCTGGGTTCGCTCAATTTCCCCATGCAGGCATCGCTGAATGCACCCGAAACCATACAGGCGCTTTGCACACGCATGAGAATGCGCGGAATAACGCCCGAGCTGGAAGCCTTCGACCTTGGCATGCTCAATTACGGATTCTATTTACGGCGCAAAGGCTTCCTCCCGCATACCTGTTACATCAATCTGATGCTCGGCTCGCTCGGCACCATGCCTGGTCGGGTGCTGGATCTGGCCAATTTGGTACGCGAAATCCCGCGCGAATGGATCTGGGCCGCCGCCGGCATCGGCAGTTACCAGTTGGCGATGAACAGCGCCGCCATACTGATGGGCGGACAGGTACGGGTTGGGCTCGAAGACAATCATTTTTACAACTATGCCAAGCGCGAAGCGGCAACCAACCTGAAACTGGTCGAGCGCATCGTGCGTCTGGCTGGCGAATTCGGCCGACCCGTTGCCTCGTGCCTCGAGACCCGAACCAGATTGCGGCTGGACGACCCGGGAAACTGGCATGCCACACAGGTTCTTGTCCGCAAGATGCAGAGTGCAGACACTGCTGCGGCCATTGCGCTGCTCGCCCAGTGGGGCATGGCGCCGGTGGCAGCCAGCTCTGCCACCCCGCACCCCGAGCGTGATCGACTGGAACTGGACAACACATTCGTCGCCTTGCTGCAGGATAGACTGATTGGAGTGGCAAGCTGGCTGCCCATTGATGCAACCCGCGCCGAAACCGCCAGCCTGGCGGTGGATAAAGAGTACATCGGCTGCGGTGTCGGCCAAAAACTGCAGGAAGCCAGAATCGCGGAAATGCGCAGCAAAGGTATCGCAACCGTTCATACTGAAGCTGACCGGCCGGAGGTCATCCGTTGGTACATGGATAAATTCGGCTACCGCATCGTTGGCACAAATCCAAAGAAGCACGCCTTTGGTTCGGCTGAACATAGCTACTGGACCGTGCTTGAACTTTCGCTCGTGGAATAAATGCCATCAGCGCACTCGTCCACCGGGCGCCGGGCTATCCGTTCCGCTTGTGTTTCAGTTATTTCGGGGAAGAGCTGCCCCTGACTCAGGGCGGCAAGTTCGAGGAATTCGTCTCGCTGGTAAGTTAAAGCTTGAGGAAGTTGTCGCGATAGTGCTTCATTTCGGCGATGGATTCCTGGATGTCGGCCAGCGCTTCGTGTTTGCCGTGTTTCTTGATACCGTTCGCCACGTCCGGTTTCCAGCGCCGCGCCAGTTCCTTCAGGGTGCTGACGTCGAGATTGCGGTAGTGGAAATAATCTTCCAGTTGCGGCATCCAGCGCGCCATGAAGCGACGGTCCTGGCAGATGGAATTGCCGCACATGGGCGAAGTGCGCGACGGCACGTGCTGTTTGAGAAATTCGAGCATCTGCGTCTGCACGGCCGCTTCGTCCAGCGTCGAAGCCTTGACCCTGTCGATGAGGCCGGATTTGCCGTGGGTGGATTTGTTCCAACTGTCCATGCCATCAAGCACCTTGTCGGGCTGGTGCACCACCAGCACCGGCGCTTCGGCCACTGTCTCCAGGTTGCGGTCGGTAATGATCAGCGCAACTTCAATGATGCGATCCGTATCCGGGACCAGCCCGGTCATTTCCATGTCTATCCAGACGAGGTTGTTTTCGTTTTGTGCCATAATCCGTCACGTTTTTTCCAATGAATGAGGCGTGCATTGTGGCACAGCGCCCCCGCTTCCAGCCAGCATGAATACTGAAACTTTCACCGCCCTATTCCTTGGCGTCCTGCTTACCAACGTCGCGGTCAAACTGTGGCTGGCACGGCGGCAACTGCGCCATGTCGCCGCGCACCGCGCCGAGGTGCCTGCCGCCTTTCGCGAACAGATCGGCATTGCCGCCCACCACAAGGCCGCCGATTACACCTCCACCCTGACCCGCTTCGGCATGTTGGGCGTACTGTTCGATGCGCTGCTCCTGCTGGCATTCACCCTCGGCGGCGGCATCCAGTGGCTGCACGAAACAACCTCCGCGCTGACCGGCGATCCGCTGCTGCACGGTGCAGCGCTGATCGCCGCCGTGCTGCTGTTGCAATCGTTGCTGGAGATGCCGTTCGACCTGTATCGCACATTCAATATAGAGGCGCGCTTCGGCTTCAACAAGATGACTTTCCGACTGTATTGTCTCGACGCGCTGAAAAGCCTGCTGCTGGGCGTAGCCATCGGCCTGCCGCTACTGCTGGGCGTACTGTGGCTGATGGCGCAGATGGGCGATGCGTGGTGGCTTTATGTGTGGGGCGTGTGGGTACTGTTCAACCTGTTGCTGCTGTATCTGTATCCGACTTTTATCGCGCCGCTGTTCAACAAGTTCGAGCCGCTCAAGAATGAAGCGCAGAAAGCGCAGATCGAGGCGCTGCTCGCGCGCTGCGGCTTTGCCGCCAGCGGCCTGTTCGTGATGGACGGCAGCAAGCGCAGCGCGCACGGCAACGCCTATTTCACCGGCTTCGGCAAAACCAAGCGCATCGTTTTCTTTGACACCCTTCTGCAGCGCCTCACCCCGCGCGAGATCGATGCGGTGCTGGCGCATGAACTGGGGCATTTCAAACGACGGCATGTGCTGCAACGCATCGCGCTAACCTTCGCTATCAGTTTCGGTTTTCTCTGGCTGCTGGCGCAATTGCTGCACGCCGCGTGGTTCTACCAGGGTCTGGGAGTGACCACCCAAACGACGGCGACAGCATTGTTGCTGTTCTTCATGGTGCTGCCGGTGTTCACCTTCCTGCTGCATCCCCTCGCCTCCGCATGGTCGCGCAGGCATGAATTCGAGGCGGATGAATATGCGGCGCAACAGACCGATGCAAACGCTCTGGTCAGTGCTCTGGTCAAGCTGTACCAGGACAACGCCAAGACACTGACGCCCGATCCGTTGTACGCTACGTTCTACGAATCGCATCCGCCCGCACCGGTGCGCATCGCCCATCTGCTACAAACAGGAGCCCATAAATGAAAAAAACTTTCTTTCTGTTCTGTCTCATCGCCGGCAGCACCCAGGCCGCCCCGTTCCCCAACGGCAGCGCCGAAAACGGCAAGAAACTTTTCGCCAAATATGAATGCAGCAGTTGCCACGAAGGCAAGATGGGCGGCGACGGCAGCGCCATCTTTACCCGCCCGAACCACACCGTAAAAAATACCGGTGATCTCATCACGCAGATGGAGCGCTGTTCCGGGGCCACCGGCAAACAACTCACCGCACAAGAGAAGCTGGACCTGGCAGCGCACCTGAACCAGACCTACTACCACTTCAAGTGAGACTGCCGTGGCGACTGTCTGCGATCTGCCCAACCAGCACTGCAAACCCTACGCGGATGGCGCTCCCGCGCTGACCGTGGACGAATCTCGTGCACTGCTCCAACAGCTTGATGGCTGGGCGTTGCATGATCAAAAGATCAGCAAGTCATTCCAATTCAAGAACTATTACCGGACGATCGCCTTCGTCAACGCGGTGGCGTGGATGACACACCGCGAAGACCATCATCCCGACATGACGGTCGGCTACAACACCTGCCGCTTGGAATATTCCACCCATGCCATCGGCGGCCTGTCCGAGAACGATTTCATCTGCGCCGCGAAAGTGGACGCGCTGTTCAAGGTTTGAAACAACATTCCCCAACCCTCATCATTCCGGCGCAGGCCGGAATCCAGCAGGAATACACATGCCGCGAAGCGGACGGAAGCAGGGTCTGCCCTGCTGCGCAGGGATTTTTTAATCAACTGGATTCCGGCCTGCGCCGGAATGACAGCCTAATGGACAATCGGGCTTGAAACTGACAGGGCAAATCATTGCCGCCTTCGGACGGCATTATCTGGCGGAACTGCCTGGCGGCGAGATCGTGGAGTGTGTGCCGCGCGGCAAGAAAAGCGAGGTCGCCTGCGGCGACAGGGTCGAGATAGAACGCACCAGCGCCAACCAGGGCGTCATCGACCGCATCACACCTCGCAGCAGCCTGCTCTACCGTTCCGACGCATGGAAACAGAAACTCATCGCCGCCAATGTCACACAGCTCATTGTCGTCGTCGCCAGCGAACCTTCCTTCAACGACGAACTGCTGGCGCGCTGCCTGCTCGCCGGCCATGAACAAAAGCTGGACATCCTGATCGTGCTGAACAAGTGCGACCTGCCGCAGATCGCAGCGGCACGCGCCCAGCTCGCCCCGTACAACAAGATCGGCTACCGCGTATTGGAATTGTCAGCAAAGCAGGATGTCGCGCCGCTGCTGCCTCTTCTGCAAGGGCACACCAGCGTGCTGGTTGGCCAATCCGGCATGGGCAAGTCCACCCTGATCAACGCACTGATTCCCGCCGCACACGCGGCCACGCGCGAGATCTCCACCGTGCTCGACTCGGGCAAACACACCACCACCCACGCCAAACTGTATCACCTGAACGCCGACAGCCACCTCATCGATTGCCCCGGTGTGCAACTGTTCGGTCTGCATCATCTGGATTTTTCCGCGATGGAAAGAAGCTTCCCGGAATTTTTGCCCTACCTCGGCGAATGCCGCTTCGCCAATTGCAGCCACTCGCACGAGCCGGAATGCGCGATTCGCAAGGCAACCGCCGAAGGCAAGATCGACGCACGAAGATTGCAGCTGTTCCAACAGATCGCGGGACATTAAACACAACGAATATGGATCGCCATCTGCACTTACCTGCTTGTCCTCCTCGCCAAGAAGCGTCTCAATTTGGCCGCTTCCCCACAGATTTTACTGAATCTTATCGAGGTCAATATGTTCGAGGAAATTTGATCAATACATCAAATGGTTACAGATGCACTACAGAATTTAGAAGACTGCGACCCCGATAACCAATTGAAATTATTTTAAAATCGACCGGACAGTAGTGCTTCTCTATACCTGCTTCGGATCAGGTCCCAACTCTTGATTCCACTCCGCCAGAACGCGCACAGTGATGTTCCTTTTACACAAGGAGATCATCAGAAACCAATAGGCTCAAAAATGGATGTCCGCTCTGGTCATCAGATAAGCAGTCAAATTTCAAAACAATCTGATTTGACCGCTTTGCCGAGTAGCCGCCTATGCGGTCAGGTTTCTGTTAGACTGCGCGCCGCAATTTCGTTTCAGTCTAGTGATTGCCGCCGATTCCGGTTCGTAACACCCACCTCATTCAGCCTCAGACTGGCGCTCATACAGGGCGACAGGCCGTTTGTATTTAGAAAGAAACACAATGTCATTTGCATCCCTCGGCCTGTCCGCAGAACTCGTTCGCGCCGTTACAGAGCGCGGTTATACCGAACCCACCCCCATCCAGGCACAAGCCATTCCCGTGATTCTGAAAGGCGGCGACCTGATGGGTGGCGCGCAGACCGGTACCGGCAAGACCGCCGGCTTTACGCTGCCATTGTTGCAACGCCTGATGGCGAATCCCGTCACGGGCAAATCCCACATTCGTGCATTAGTGCTCACGCCCACGCGCGAACTCGCCGCGCAGGTGGAGGAGAGTGTGCGCATCTATGGCAAATATCTGCCGCTCAAATCCATGATGATGTTTGGCGGTGTCAACATCAATCCGCAGATCAAGCAACTGCATGGCCGTGTGGACATTCTCGTCGCGACGCCGGGACGATTGCTCGATCACATGCAGCAGAAGACGGTGGATTTGTCGCATGTCGAGATTTTGGTGCTGGATGAGGCCGACCGTATGTTGGACATGGGCTTCATCCGCGACATCAAGAAAGTGCTGGCGGTGCTGCCCAAAAAACGCCAGAACCTGCTGTTCTCCGCCACCTTCTCCGACGAGATCAAGCTGCTGGCCGATGGTTTGCTCAATAATCCGGCATTGATCGAAGTCGCGCGCCGCAACGCAACGGCCGAACTGATCGAGCAGCGCGTATATCCGGTGGATCGCGAGCGCAAACGCGAATTGCTGACGCATCTCATCAAGGAACACAACTGGTTTCAGGTGCTGGTTTTTACGCGTACCAAACACGGCGCAAACCGGCTGGCCGAACAACTGGACAAGGACGGCATCCCGGCGATGGCGATCCACGGCAACAAGAGTCAGGCAGCGCGCACGCGGGCGCTGGCGGAATTCAAGACGGCCAAGCTGCAAGTGCTGGTGGCGACCGACATCGCCGCGCGCGGCATCGACGTGGACGGCATCACGCACGTCGTCAATTACGACCTGCCGAACATTCCGGAATCCTATGTGCATCGCATCGGCCGCACCGCGCGCGCCGGCCGCGATGGCGTCGCCATCTCGTTCTGCGATCATGAAGAGAACGGCTTCCTGCGTGACATCGAGCGCACGATCCGCATCAAGATCCCGTCCGAGGACAAGCGCACCGGCCGCTCCGCCAGCCGGGCCGGCGGCGAGCCGGCGCCGCATCATCACGCCAACGGCCGCAACGGCGGAGGCAACCGCCGCGGCGGCAATGGCCAGAACCGCGGCCGCAACGGTGGCCACGGCGGTCAAGGCCATGGTCATAGCGGTCAGGGACATGGCGAGCAGCGCCCGCAACGCGCCAAGGGTCACGGCAATGGCGGCCACCAGAACGGTCATCGCAATGGCAGCCGCCCGGCGGCGGTTGCCGGCGGTCATGGCGGTGGCGAGGACATCGGCGGCATGAAGTTCATGCAGCGGGGTCCGAACCGGCCGCGCAGCCACGCGCCGCGCTAAGGCAGAGGCTCAATTACCTCCCCATAGGCCGAAAAACGGCCTTGGGGAGGGATCGGTTTTTCGGATAAAGGTAGCCCCGCCCTTTAGAGGCGCGGCCCACCGGGAGAGGATTTGGATGCCGAAAGAAGAAATGCTGGAGTTCGATGGGACGGTGACCGAAGTGTTGCCGGACGGAAATTTCCGCGTGAAGCTTGATAATGAGCACGAGGTGCTGGCCTACACCGCCGGCAAGATGCGCAAATTTCGCATCCGCACCGGTGTCGGCGACCGGGTGATCGTGGAAATGTCGCCCTACGACCTGCAGCGCGGCCGCATCAGTTTCCGGCACAAGGGCGACGCGCCGACTTCGGCGCCAGCGCAGCGCCGACCGAATTTCCGCCGCCGTTAGTCTCTCTAAATGTCCCGGCCCTCGCGCCGGGACATTTCGTTTCGGGGGGCGATCGCGCCGCGCGCGCGGACAGCTTGGAGCGCCGGCCCGACCATGATCAAAGCCTCCCCTCTCGCCTTCGTCTTGGCTCTCCTGATCGGCGCTTCGGGCGCGCTGGCGCAGCCTGCCGAGACCAGCAAGGCGCCCGAGCACCGCGAGGCCGCCGACGGCATTCTCAAGCTGCTGCCGGCCGACGCAATCACCCAGCATTCCATCGCGACGCCGCAAGGCAAGATCGACTACACCGCGACCGCGGGCACGCTGCCGTTCTACGATCAGTCCGGCAGCCAGAGCGCGGCGGTGTTCTACACCGCCTATGTCGCCAAGAATGGCGGCCCGAACCGGCCGCTGACCTTCGCCTTCAATGGCGGGCCGGGGGCCGCTTCGGCCTATCTGCATATGGGCGTGGTCGGTCCGCGCATTCTCGAACTCGGGCCCGAGGGCCATGACGCGGCGCGCGCGGAGTTGCGCGACAATCCGGCCACCTGGCTCGCCTTCACCGATCTCGTGCTGATCGATCCGGTCGGCGCCGGCTGGAGCCGCGCCGCCAAGAGCGACAACGCCAAGAACTTCTGGGGCGTACGCAGCGATGCCGACGCCATGGCCAAAGCCATCGCGCTCTATGTCGCGCGCAACAATCGCGGCGGCTCGCCGAAATATCTGCTCGGCGAAAGCTATGGCGGTTTCCGCGCGGTCAAGACCGCGCGTGCACTGCTGCGCGAGCAGGGCCTCGCCGTAAGCGGGCTCATTCTCGTCTCGCCTTTGCTCGAGGGCTGGCTCACTTTTGGCGACGACACCTCGGCGTTGCGCGCGGCCTTGCAAATGCCGTCACTCGCTGCCGCCGAACTGGAGCGCAAAAAGGCGTTCACGCCGCAGGCTCAGGCCGAGGCGGAGAAGTTCGCCATGACCGACTATCTGGTCACGCTGGCCGGCAAAAGGCCTGAGGGCGATGCCGCCAAATCGTTCTATGCGCGTGTCGCGGCGATGACTGGCGTGCCGGAAGCCACGATTTCAAGCTCGCGCGGCTTCATCAACGATTTTGTCAAGACCATCCGCGCCGGCAAAATCGTCAGCCGCTACGATGCCGATTACGCGGTGGACGATCCGAATCCGGAACGCCGCGCCGCGCGCAGCCCCGATCCCATCCTCGACGGCGTGTCGCGCGCCTATGGCGGCGGCTTTGCCGACTACGCCCGCAACGAACTCGGCTTCAAGACCGAGATGACCTACACGCTGCTGGCCAGTGACATTGCCGGAAAGTGGGACTGGGGCCACGGCGGCCGGTTCGCCGCAACCTCGGATGACGACATCCGTACCTTGCTCGCTTTCAGCCCGTCATTCCGGCTGATGGTTGTCCACGGCTATGCCGACATGGTCACGCCCTACGGCATGTCGCGCTATGTGCTTGACCATCTCCCGCCGATCGGCCCGCCCGGCCGCGTGCAGTTCAAGCTCTATCGCGGCGGCCACATGTTCTACATCGCCGCCGACCAGCGCAAAGCCTTCGGCGACGACGCCGCCGCGTTCTATCGCGCGGTGGAATAGCCTCGATCACAGGCTCCCTTGAATACCTGAGGCACCATCTGCCATGGTGGCACGGCCGGGCGTAATTTATGCGCTGTTGGGGGCCGCTGCTTGGACTTCACTCTCGTCGCTTCCGAACTTGTGAGCGCCACGGTGCGCTGGCTGCATGTCGTCGCCGGCATCGCCTGGATCGGCTCGTCGTTCTATTTCATCCACCTCGATCTCAGCCTGAAGAAGCGTGCCGGGCTGCCCGACGGCGTCAAGGGCGATGCCTGGCAGATTCATGGCGGCGGCTTCTACCAAATGATCAAGTTTCTGGTGGCGCCGAAGAACATGCCGGACGAACTGACCTGGTTCAAATGGGAAGCCTATACGACCTGGCTGTCCGGCTTCGCGCTGCTGGTGCTGGTCTATTACATGCAGGCCGACCTGTTCCTGATCGACAAGTCGGTGCTGAACATGAGTGCGCCGATGGCGGCCGCGATCGCCTTCTTCAGCCTAGTCGCGAGCTGGCTGGTCTATGAGGCCCTGTGCCGCTCGCCGCTCGGCAAGCACGAAGTCGCTCTGGCGCTGGCCGGCTACGTCTATCTCGTCGCGCTGACTTACGCCTTCACGCACGTATTCAGCGGCCGCGGCGCCTTCACCCAGATCGGCGCGCTGATCGGCACCATCATGGTCGCCAATGTGTTCGCCGTGATCATGCCGAATCAGCGCAAGACCGTGGCCGCGCTGATCGCTGGCGAGAACCCGAACCCGGTGTGGGGCGAACGCGGCAAGCAACGCTCGGTGCACAACAATTATTTGACGCTGCCGGTCGTATTTTTGATGCTCAGCAATCATTATCCGTTGCTGTTCGCGACCAAAAACAACTGGCTCATCGTGGCCATCGTGCTGGTGGTCGGCCCGGTGATCCGGCACTTCTTCAACGCGCGGCACGAGGGCAAGCCGTCGCCATGGTGGACCTGGTTCGTCGCCGCCTTCGCCATGATGCTGGTGCTGTGGCTCTCCACCAGCGGTCCAATGGGCGGCAAGTCCGGCGCGCTGCCGGAGGTGCCGACATTTGCGCAGGTGAATGAGATCGTGATGTCCCGCTGCAGCATGTGCCATACTACCGAGCCGGTCTGGACCGGCATCGGCGAGGCGCCCAAGGCCGTTCATCTCGACACCGCAGAGGCGATCCGCCTGCATGCCAAATTGATCGCGCTGCAGGCCGGTCATTCCAGCGCCATGCCGCCGGGCAATGTCACCGAAATGACGCCGGAAGAGCGTCAGGTCATCGCGGCGTGGTATGCCGCCGGAGCGCCGGGGGAGTAAGACCCGTCATCCTGAGGTGCGAGCGCGAAGCGCGAGCCTCGAAGGATGGACGGCCAAATTAACGAGAGCACGGGCCGTCGCCCTTCGAGGCTCGCTGCGCTCGCACCTCAGGGTGACGGATTTAAGCAATGACTCAATTTACGCTCGATCAACTGAACTCGCTGCCCGCCGCCGATTTCACCGCGGCACTGGCGGATATCTACGAGCACTCGCCGTGGGTGGCCGAAACGGCCGCCAAACAGCGGCCCTTCGCGAGCCTCAATGCGCTGCATGAGGCGATGGTGGCGGCGGTGCAGGCCGCGCCGGCCGACGCGCGGCACAGGCTAATCACCGCCCATCCCGATCTCGCCGGCAAGGCGGCACGCGCCGGCTCGCTGACGCCTGATTCCACGCGCGAGCAGCTGAGCGCCGGGCTCGACCGCCTGAGCGAAACCGACTACGCGCGCTTCCATCAGCTCAACGACGCCTACAAGGCCAGGTTCGGCATTCCCTTCATCGTCTGCGTGCGACGGCACACCAAGGATTCGATCCTCGCCGAGTTCGAGCGCCGCCTCGCCCAAGGCGACGCCGCCGAGACCGACACCGCGCTCGGCGAAATCTTCCGCATCGGCGCGTTGCGCCTCGACCAGCGCGTCAGCGCCCCGGACAAGCTGCCGATCGCCGGGCGCCTTTCCACCCACGTGCTCGACACCCATAGCGGCCGGCCGGCGGAAGGCGTGGCGGTCGAATTGTGGGAATTGTCGCGCGACGGCGCCGAGCGCCTGATCGTGAAGACGGTGACCAACAAGGTCGGCCGCACCGACGCGCCGCTGATTGGCGGTCGCCCGGTGCCGAAAGGCACCTACGAGCTGCGCTTTGGAATCGGTGCCTACTTTGAGAATCGCGCCGTGCCGATCGCCGACCCGCCCTTCCTCGACGTGGTGCCAATCCGCTTCGGCGTCGCTGAGCCGGAAGGCCACTACCACGTGCCACTCTCGGCCTCGCCCTGGGCCTACGGAACCTACCGCGGCAGCTAATCTGCTTAAACGGCGGGCCGGAAAACTCCAATTGGCGCGTGGATAGGCAGGGGCTGATGACAATTGGTCCCTTCAACTGCCGCCTGAATTGGCACAATATTGGCTTGTCAATTTTCTAGACGCCGCTCGGGGCAACCGCGGCGTCGCCGTCAAGAGTAACGGGACAATCTTCCATATGTCGGGTCAGGAGCCGGTCAGTTCTTCCGCGCGCGCGCCGCTGCTCCAGGCCATCGGCATCACCAAGCAATACGGCAGCTTCCTCGCCAACGACGGCGTCTCCATCGACCTCTATCCTGGCGAAATCCACGCGCTGCTCGGCGAGAACGGCGCCGGCAAGTCGACGCTGGTGAAGATCATGTACGGCCTGATCCAGCCGAGCGCGGGCGAACTGCGCTGGCTGGGCGAGAAGATCGAGCTTTCCGGTCCGTCCGACGCGCGCGCCCGTGGCATCGCTATGGTGTTCCAGCACTTCTCGCTATTCGACAACCTGACCGTCGCCGAAAACGTCGCGCTCGGTCTCGACGGCTCGGAAAGTTTCGCCGCGATGTCGGCGCGCCTCGCGCAGGTGTCGCGCGACTACGGTCTGCCACTCGATCCCAAGCGCGAGGTGTGGCGGCTATCGGTCGGCGAGCGTCAGCGCATCGAGATCGTGCGCGCGCTGATGCAGAATCCGAAACTCCTGATCCTCGACGAGCCGACCGCGGTGCTGACGCCGCAGGAGGCCGACCAGCTTTTCACCGTGCTCGATCGTCTCAAGGGCGAAGGCCGCGCGCTGCTCTACATCTCCCACAAGCTCGACGAAGTGAAGCGGCTCTGCGACACCGCAACCATCCTGCGCGATGGCAAGAAGGTCGCGACCTGCAATCCACGCAGCGAGACCGCTGCGTCGATGGCGCGCATGATGGTCGGCGCCGAGATCGGCGAAGTACGCGCCACGACGGCGCGCGCCACCACGGCGCCGCGCCTCCTCATCCGCGACCTGTCGATGGCGCCGGACGATCCGCACGGCACTTATCTGCGGAACATTTCGCTCGAAGTGCTCGGCGGCGAAATTCTCGGAGTTGCCGGCGTCGCCGGCAACGGCCAGGATGAATTGTTCTCGGCGTTGTCAGGCGAGCGCCTCGCGCCGCATGAGGACAATGTCATTATCGACGGCCATGCCGCCGGCAACCTCTCGGTCACGCAGCGCCGCAAGCTCGGGGCCGCCTTCGTGCCGGAGGAACGTCTCGGCCACGGCACCGCGCCGCGCATGAAGCTGTCGGAAAACGCGCTGCTCACCGGACACGCCGCCAGCCACATGGTGAAGCACGGCTTCGTTGATCGTCCGGCAACGCTGAAAGCTGTCGACACCACCACCAAGACCTTCGACGTGCGCAAGGCCAAGCGCGATCCGGAAGCGGCCAGCCTGTCCGGCGGCAATCTGCAGAAATTCATCGTCGGCCGCGAAATCCTGCGCGAGCCCGGCGTGCTGGTCGTGAGCCAGCCAACCTGGGGCGTCGACGCCGGCGCCGCGGCGGTGATCCGTCAGGCCTTGATCGATCTATCGGGCCGCGGCACCGCTGTTCTTGTCATCAGCCAGGACCTCGACGAGCTTACCGAGATATCGGACCGCATCGCCGTGATGTTTCACGGCACATTGTCAGCGCCCATCGCCGCCGCGGCCGCGACCCGCGAGAAGCTCGGCCTGCTGATGGGCGGCGCATCGCCCGAGACCGCGACCACTGAAGAGGTTTTTCATGCAGTTGGTGCTTGAGAAACGTGCCGAGCGGTCGACCTTTATCGCGCTTGCCTCGCCGCTGCTCGCCGTCGCGCTGACTTTGGTGACGATGTCGATCTTCTTCTTGATCCTCGGCAAGAACCCGGTCACCGCGCTCTATGTATATTTCATAGAGCCGCTGACCGATTCCTACACGCTGATGGAAATCGCGGTGAAGGCTTCGCCGCTGATCATGATCGCGATCGGCCTGTCGCTCTGCTATCTCGCCAATGTCTGGAATATCGGCGCCGAAGGCCAGTTCCTGATCGGCGCGGTCACCGGCAGCTGGCTTGCCGTCGTCACCAATGGCACCGACGCAGGGCCCTGGGTGCTGCCAGCGATGCTGGTAATGGGCGCGCTCGGCGGCGCGCTATGGGCGATGATCCCGGCACTCTGCAAGGTGCGCTTCGGCGCCAATGAAATCCTCACGTCGCTGATGCTGGTCTATGTCGCCGATCTCATCCTCGATTATCTGGTGCGCGGGCCGTGGCGCGACCCCAAGGGCATGAACTTCCCGACCACGGCCTCGTTCGATCCGGTCGCGACCGTGCCGACGCTCATGGACTCCGGACGCCTGCATGCCGGCGTCATCCTCACGGTACTGGTCGTACTTGCCGCCGCCATCATGCTCGGCCGCAGCATCAAGGGCTTCGAAATCCGGGTCGTCGGCGCGGCGCCGCGCGCGGCGCGCTTTGCCGGCTTTTCGGCCGAGAAATTGGTGATATTCACCTTCGCCGTATCCGGCGCGCTGGCGGGACTGGCCGGCATCATCGAGGTCGCCGGCCCGGTCGGCGTGCTGCAGCCCGGCATCTCGCCCGGCTACGGCTTCACCGCAATCATCGTCGCCTTCCTCGGCCGGCTCAATCCGCTCGGCATTCTTGTCGCCGGACTGTTCCTGGCGCTGACCTTCATCGGTGGCGAAGGCGCGCAGATCTCGATGAAGGTGCCGCTCGACCTGACCAAGGTGTTCCAGGGCATTCTGCTGTTCTACGTGCTCGCCTGCGACAGCCTGATCCTCTACCGCATCCGCCTCGTGGCGACGAAACCGAAAGCCGCGTGAGCGCACCCATGGGTCTCGTCGAAGCCATCATCATCTCGATCATCGCCGCCTCGACGCCGCTCCTGCTCGCGGCGGCCGGCGAGCTGGT
>DISA01000079.1 GCA_002421915.1 Gallionellaceae bacterium UBA6222 | reverse complement strand
ACACCGGCGCCGACGTGATCGTGGTCGGCCTGATCGGCGAACGCGGCCGCGAAGTAAAAGAATTCATCACTGACATTCTGGGTAAGGAAGGTCTGGCGCGCTCGGTCGTGGTTGCTGCTCCCGCCGACACCAGCCCGCTGATGCGCACGCAGGGCGCGGCCTATGCCACCACCATCGCCGAATATTTCCGCGACCAGGGCAAAAATGTTTTGCTCATCATGGATTCGCTCACCCGCTACGCCATGGCACAACGCGAGATCGCGCTTGCCATCGGCGAGCCGCCCGCCACCAAAGGTTATCCGCCTTCCGTCTTTGCCAAGCTGCCGCAACTGGTGGAGCGCGCGGGCAACGGTGCCGAAGGCGGCGGTTCGATCACTGCGTTTTACACCGTATTGACCGAAGGCGACGATCAGCAGGACCCGATCGCCGACAGCGCGCGCGCCATCCTCGACGGCCACATCGTGCTGTCGCGCCGGCTGGCTGAAGCCGGGCATTATCCCGCCATTGATATCGAAGCCTCGATCAGCCGCGCCATGAACCATCTGGTCAGTGAAGCACATTTTGCCGAGGTGCAGCATTTCAAACAGTTGTACGCGCACTACCAGCGCAATCACGACCTGGTCAGCGTTGGCGCTTATGTCCCGGGTAGCGACCCGTTGCTTGATGAGGCAATTGCGCGCTATCCTGCACTGGAAAAATTTTTGCGCCAGGGTATGTACGAAACCGAATCCTTCAGCGTGGGGCAGAGCAAATTCTCCGCCATGTTTAAAACCAACACTGAAAGCAGAACGTGACCAGGCCCTTCCCGCTCGACACTTTGCTCAATCTGGCACATCAGAAAAACGATACGGCCACGCGCAAGCTCGGCACACTGAATCATCAGGAACAGACCGCGCAATCAAGACTGGCCGCCTTGCAGCAATACCGGCGTGACTATCAAATGCAGTTCGAGGAGGCTGCAAAAAACGGTATGTCGCCTGCCGATATGCGCAATTTCCAGAGTTTCATCGACCGCCTCGATCAGGCGATCCGCCGGCAGCACCAGGAAACAGACAAGGCGCACAGTTCGGTGCAAAAGGGCCGGCACGAGTTAATGGACACCACACGCAAGATGAAATCGTTCGACACACTGGCACAACGCCATGTCGAATCCGAGCGAAAACTTGAAGCCAAATCTGAACAACGCCTGCAGGATGAACAAAGCGGCCGTTATGCCGCACTGCATGCCACCGACAGAAACAGCGAAAAATAAAGGAGCACAGCATGAATCAACTACCCACTCTTTCAGGCAGCGCGGATAGCAAACCCGCCATCGGCAATTCTGCCGCCGCAAACGAAAAAGGCAATGCCGCAGCAGACAACCAGCCTTTCGGTGAGATGCTGGCCAGGCAATTGGGCGGAAAAAGCGCGGCAACCGACAAACAGGATTCCTTGAAAAATAATGCCATCACCGCCATGGCCGGTTTGAAATCAAGCCTGAAAGAAATATTGGACAGTGGTGGCGATACGGGACTCGCAGCCAACGATGCGGAGGCGCCGCCAACCGACCCCGGCCTGCTGGCATCATTGTCACTGCCGCTGGTACTTAATAATTGGCCGATACAACCTGCTTCCGGCACCGAAACGGACGCGCAACTGTCACGGACCGATCATCCACACGTACAGACGGAGGATGAAAAAACAAACCTGTCCGGAAAAAACGATAGCCAAAAATCGGTACGCAAGGAACGGGCTGACCACGCACTCCCCAGTACGGCGACCGCACCAGCCGCCGCCATATCGGCTGACAGTAGCCGTGTCGCTACAGCGCAGATGACAGAGAATTCGCCCGTGGCAACCGCAACTGTATCACCGCAGCTTGCCGCGGCCACAGCGCTGCCATTGTCCGGCAATCATCCTGTCAACCCGCCGCTGCAAACATCAATCCCCACGCCCATCACCCATAGGCAGTGGGCGGATGACTTCGGCCAGAAGGTCACATGGCTGGCCACACAAAATCAGCAACGTGCCGAGTTGCATCTGAATCCGGCACATCTTGGACCGCTTGATGTCACGCTTAAACTCAACGGCGATCAGGCCACGGTGCAGTTTTCCTCGCCGCATGCCGCGGTGCGCGAGGCGATCGAGCAATCTTTTCCTAAACTTCGCGAAATGTTTGCCGATAACGGGATCATGTTGGGCGGTGCCACGGTCAGTGACCAGTCCCAACGTGAGCAATACAGCGAGTCCGGCAGACCGTCCACGGCGGGTCCTGACATCCGGCACGCGGAAACCGTCGGCACTGCGGGCAGCCTGCATTCCCCCCGCATCGCGCAGCATGACGGCATGGTGGACACCTTCGCCTGACTCTTGAATTGGGGCAGGATTCCCCGCCTTTTCCGCTGATAGCCAATGTTGGTCTCGCACCATACTTAAACCATCAGAAAAGGAAAGAACCATGGCAAAACCCTCTCCCGTCCAAGCCGCCCCTGCAGAAGACGCACCCGCCGCGCCGGTAAAAAGCAAAAAGCGATTGATCATCATTATCGTCTTGCTGCTGTTGATCGCCGGGGGCGGGGCAGGCTGGTATTTCACCCAAGGCCACGCCCCGGAAGAAGTATCTAAAGATGCCAAAAATAAAGCAAAGGCTGCGCCGGTATTGCAGCCCAAATACATTCCGCTCGATGAAAAGTTCACGGTCAACCTGCAACAGGAAGAAGGCGACCGTTACTTGCAAGTGGGCATCACGCTGAAGATTTTCGATACCAAAATGGAAGAAGCAATCAAGACCGCCATGCCGGAGATCCGCAGCAAACTGTTGTTGCTGCTCTCAAGCAAAATGCCTTCCGAGCTGGTCAGCGTAACGGGCAAACAGATCCTGGTGCAGCAGATGATTGCCGAAATCGACAGGATCCTGGGTGTGCCCGCCATACCGTCACCGGTTGCCGCCTCCGCTGTCGGGTCACACTCTGCAGAACATGCCGCAACACCCGCCCAGCCCAAGACGACCGGTGTTGCGGATATCCTGTTCAGCGACTTCATCATCCAGTAGAGATCAAGTTGATGCCATGAGCGAATTCCTGTCTCAAGATGAAGTTGACTCGCTGTTGCGGGGCGTCACCGGCGAGGCGGAGGAAGTCAAGGACGCGAACGCCAATGGCGGCGTGCGCCCCTACAACATGGCGACGCAGGAGCGCATCGTGCGCGGGCGCATGCCCACCATGGAAATCATCAACGAGCGCTTCGCCCGCCTGTTCCGCATCGCGCTCTACAATTTCATCCACCGCAGCTCGGAGGTGTCGGTCGGGCCGGTGAAGGTGATGAAGTTCTCCGAATTCATCCGCAACCTGCCGGTTCCCGCCAACATCAATCTGGTGCAGGTCAAACCCCTGCGCGGCAACGCGCTTTTCATCTTTGATCCCAACCTGGTGTTCATGGTGGTGGACAGCCTGTTCGGCGGCGACGGGCGTTTCCACACGCGGGTAGAAGGGCGCGAATTCACCCAGACAGAGCACCGCATCATCCAGAAGATGCTGGAGGTGGTATTCGAGACCTACACAAAATCCTGGGAAGCCGTGCAAAAGCTGGAGTTCGAATTCCAGCGCTCGGAGGTCAACCCGCAATTCGCCAACATCGCCACGCCGAACGAAGTGGTGGTGGTCACCACCTTCGAAGTCGAATTCACCGGTGTCGGGGGCTCCATCCATATCTGCATGCCCTACGCGATGCTCGAACCGCTGCGCGAATTGCTCTACAGCACGATGCAGGGCGACCATGTCATCGCCGACAAGCGCTGGTTGCACATGCTATCCAAGCAGATCCAGTCGGCGGAGATCGAGCTCACCGCCGTGCTTGGCCATGCGACAACGACCGTGGATCACGTGCTGCGCATGAGGGTCGACGAAGTCATTCCGCTCGACGTGCCGGAGAACGTCAGTGTGATGGTCGATAACGTGCCGGTGATGGAATGCAAATACGGTGTATCCAACACGCACTACGCGCTAAAGGTTGAAAAAATGCTGTCCCCCGGGGCGGATGAATCTCTCAATGGAGGAAGAAATGGCTGAACAAATCACCGAACAGGAAGCAATCAGCGCCGATGACTGGGGTGCGGCGATGGCCGAACAATCGGGCGCCGATGCAACACCGGTACAACCCCATGTGTTCGAACAATTCGCCGGGGACAGCGGCGCAACTGCGCACAACGACCTTGACATGATCCTCGACATCCCGGTGCAACTCACCGTGGAGCTGGGACGAACCAAGATGCCGATCAAGAACCTGTTGCAACTGGCACAGGGTTCAGTGGTCGAGCTGGCCGGAATGGCGGGCGAGCCGCTGGATGTCCTGATCAACGGTTTCCTCATCGCGCAGGGTGAAGTGGTGGTGGTGAACGACAAGCTGGGTATCCGCCTGACCGACATCATTACCCCCTCGGAACGCCTGCGCCGCATCAACAAATAGGACAACTGCCGCACTCGACATGGCGTTGTTGCCCAACGGTTCAGGATGCTCATCTACAACAGGCAAACTCCGTTCCTTCGCCGTCTCGCGCCCGACCCTGCCTTTGCCCGCCGCGTTCTCCGCGATCATTATCTGGAGCCATTTGAAATGTTGAAACGCCTCACTTCAGTCCCGGCGCTACTTTCCTCCCCGCTCGCCTTCGCTGCGGACGCCGCACGCGCGCCCTACGTGCCGCCGCCCGCCCCGGTCTCCTCCGGCAGCGTGGTGCAAGTCATTGTCAGTTTGTTGCTGGTGCTGGCCGCCGTACTGGTGGTGGCGTGGCTGCTGAAGCGGATCAATCTTCCGCAACAGGGCCAAAGTAACCTGTTGAAAGTCATCAGCGGTGTCGCCGTTGGACAGCGAGAACGTGTCGTGCTGGTTGAAGTCAACGATACCTGGCTGGTGGTCGGCGTTGCACCGGGGCAGGTGCGGACACTGCACACCCTGCCCAAGGGGTCGCTTCCCGCCGACAGCACACCCGCAGGCGAAGCAAAATCATTCCGCAGCTTTCTGCAGCAGATGAAAGAGAAGCGCAATGCGTAGCCGTTTTTTCATTCTGCTTTGCACGCTTTGCCTGTTCATGCCGGCGGCACATGCCGCCGAGACCGGGCTGCTCGCGCTTACCAGCACACCGGCAGCCGGCGGTGGCCAGACTTACACCCTGAGTCTGCAAACACTGGTCCTCATCTCATCGCTCACATTCCTGCCTGCCATCCTGCTGATGATGACCGGCTTCACCCGCATCATCATCGTGCTGTCGCTGCTCCGCTCCGCCTTGGGCACACCCTCTTCCCCGCCCAACCAGGTACTGATCGGTCTGGCGCTGTTCCTCACCTTCTTCGTGATGGCACCGGTGTTCGACAAAATCTACAGCGATGCCTACCTGCCCTACAGCGAAAACAAGATCTCGCTGCAGCAGGCTTATGACAAAGGCATAGCGCCGCTAAAAACCTTCATGCTGCGCCAGACACGGGAACCCGATCTGGCACTGTTCGTGCGCATTGCCAATAGCGAGGCGCTGCAAAGTCCGGAAGATGTGCCGCTGCATATTTTGGTGCCCGCTTATGTCACCAGCGAACTGAAGACCGCATTCCAGATCGGCTTTGTCATCTTCATCCCCTTTTTGATCATCGATATGGTGGTCGCCAGCGTGCTGATGTCGATGGGGATGATGATGGTGTCTCCGGCCATCATCTCGCTGCCGTTCAAGATCATGCTGTTTGTGCTGGCGGACGGCTGGAATCTGCTGATCGGCTCCCTGGTCCAAAGTTTTTATACATAAGGAAGCGGTATGACGCCGGAAACCGTAATGACCATCGGCCAGCAAGCCGTCGAATTGACGCTGCTGGTTGCCGCCCCGATGCTGCTGACCGCACTCATCATCGGCCTCGCGGTCAGCGTATTTCAGGCCGCCACCCAGATCAATGAAATGACCCTGTCGTTCATTCCCAAGCTGTTCGGCATCTTCATTGCCTTGCTGTTCGCCGGACACTGGATGATTGGCATTCTGCTCGACTACATGACCCGTTTGTACGGCAGCATCCCTTATCTCGCGGGATGAGCGCATGATCAGCTTTACCTCCGCCCAACTTACTGCCTGGATGGCGACGCTGATCTACCCGCTGGCGCGCATCCTGGCGCTGATCGCGAGTTCGCCGCTGTTGGGCAACCGGCAAGTTCCGGCGCGTATCAAGATCGGCCTGGCATTCATGCTGACGCTCATCATCGCCCCGACCCTCTCCACCGAAAACCTGCCCGACCCCGCCTCGGCACAAGGTTTGTTCATGTTGATGCAACAGATCGTGGCCGGTTTGATGATGGGGTTTTCGATTCGCCTGATTTTCTCCGCGATCGAAATGGCGGGAGATATTGCCGGCATGCAGATGGGGCTGGGCTTCGCCAACTTCTTCGACCCGCAGAACTCGGGTTTCACCCCGATCATTGCGCAATTCCTCGGCATCCTGGTGGCGCTGTCTTTCGTCGCGATGGACTTGCACCTGTACATGCTGGCAGCGCTGGCAGACAGTTTCCAGTCGTTTCCAATCAGCAGCGCCCCGCTCGCGGCAGGTGCGTTCCGCACCGTGGCGGAATGGGGTGGAAGCCTGTTCGCCTTTGCCCTGCAACTTTCACTTCCCCTGATCGCCGCCCTGCTCACCACCAATCTCGCACTCGGCATCCTTACCCGCAGCGCCCCGCAGCTCAACATCTTCGCGGTCGGATTCCCGATCACACTGGCGGTTGGCTTCGGCGCACTGGCGCTGGTCATACCCTTCGTCGCCCCCCTGTTGAGCCATGCCTTCCAGCAAGCGCTCGAAACCGTGGGGCGCATCATGCAGCAACTCGGCCCTTATTAAGGGGTATCTGGAACATGTGATTGACAGTCCGCCTGCATCACAGTGCCCCCTGCTTTTCCACCGGCGCAACCCTGTAACTTGCGCGCCCCGCCAGACCGCAGTCGGCGGTGCGCAACGCCTGCAGGACAGTATCAACATTGTCGCACTTGAGCAGAATATCCACGCGCACGCGCGGGGTGTAACCGATCACGCTATCGCGCACCGAGAGCGCAGTGTCGAATTCATCCTGCGCACTGTGGCTTTCGACCTGGGTAAACGTGAATTCCGACACCGGGCTAAGGCTGCGCAGGGTATCGGCCAGCTTCTCCTTGATATCGGCATGTGCGATCAAGATCAGGTTTTTCATAATGTGCTTCCTTTGGAAGGGTTGATTTGACGCGCGGAGCGCGTCTCCAGCCATGCATACAGCGTCGGCAACAGCACCAGCGTCAGCAGCGTCGAGGTGAACAGCCCGCCGATCACCACCACCGCCAGCGGCCGCTGCAGCTCGGAACCGGGGCCAGTGGCAAGCAGCATGGGCACCAGGCCGAAGCTGGCGATGAGCGCCGTCATCAGCACGGGTCGCAGCCTGCGTTCCGCCCCTTCCTGCACCGCCTGCAGCACCGTGCGGCCGGCCTCGCGCAACTGGTTGAAATACGCCACCATCACCACGCCGTTCAACACCGCGATACCGAACAGGGTGATAAAACCCACCGAGGCCGGCACCGACAAATACAGACCGGAAGCATACAAGCTCAACACGCCGCCTATCATCGCGAACGGGATGTTGAGCAGAATCAAACCTGCCTGGCGTATCGAGTGGAAGGTTGTGAACAGCATGAAGAAAATAAGCACGATGGATATCGGCACGACCAGTCCCAGCCGTGCGGCGGCGCGCTGCTGGTTCTCGAACTGGCCGCCATAGTCGATGTAGTAGCCGCCCGGCAGCTTGACCTCACGCTCGATGGCGGCGCGCACGTCCGCGACCAGACCGACCACATCGCGCCCCTCGACGTTGACCTGCACCACGGCCAGACGCTTGCTGGCCTCGCGCGTGATCTGCACCGGGCCGTCCGCTTCGCGGATGTCGGCCAGCATGGCGAGCGGCACCCTGGCACCGCCCGGCGTCAGGACCAGCAGATGTGCCAGTGCCTGCGGCGTGGTCCGCGCATCCTCGGGGAAGCGCAGCAGCACCCCGGTGCGCCGGCTTGATTCGATCACCTCGGTCACCACCTTGCCGCCAACTGCGGTTTCGACCAGACGATTGATGTCCTCGACCTGGATGCCGTAGCGCGCGATCCGCTCCGGGCGAATCTCCACTTGCAGGTATTGCTGGCCGAGCAGCGGCGGACGCACGATGTCCACCGCGCCCGCCACTTTGCCGGCCAGCTCCTCGATCTGTTTCGACTTTTCCTCCAGCACGGCAAGATCGTCGCCGTAGATCTTGATCGCCAGCGCGGCGCGCACACCGGAGAGCATCTCCGACACGCGCATGTCGATCGGCTGGGTGAAGGCGATCTCGATGCCGTCGAACGCTTCGAGCTTCTGGCGCAACGCCTCCTGAAATTCGGCAAGGCTGCGTGTCCATTGATCGCGCGGTTTGGTGAGCACGAAATTGTCGGTCTGATAGAGGCCCATGGGATCAAAGCCCAGTTCGTCGGTGCCGGTGCGCGACACCACGCCGGTGACTTCGGGCAGTTCCATCATCGCCCGCTGGTACTGCGCGTCTGCGGCGAGCGAGGCTTCGAGCGTGATGTCCGGCTTTTTCTCGATGATCACCACGGTCGAACCCTCGTCCATGATGGGCATGAACTCGCGTCCGATGAGCGGGAACAGTGCTGCGGCCACGGCAAGCGCAAGCAACGCGCCACCGACCGCGGCCTTGCGATGCGCAAGCGCCCAGCGCATCACCGGCAGATAAACGCGCTTGATCGCCGCCAGTACGCGGTCGTCGCCATGCCCGCCGTTGCGCATCAGGAAACTCGCGAGCACCGGGATGAGGGTGAGCGAAAGCGCGAGCGAGCCGATGAGCGCAAAGCAAATAGTCAGCGCGAGCGGTGCGAACATCTTGCCTTCGAGGCCGGAGAGCGTGAACAGCGGCAGGAACACGATGACGATGATGAGTACCCCGGACAGCACCGGCATGCCGACCTCCGCCGTCGCGCGGTACACCAGGTGCAGGCGGCTCACCCCCTTGGGGGCGTGCGCAAGTTGCATGTGGATGTTTTCCACTACTACCACGGCCGCATCCACCAGAATACCGATGGCGATGGCGAGTCCGCCGAGCGACATGAGGTTGGCGGAAATGCCGAAGGTGCGCATCGCCAGGAACGTGAACAGCACCGACAGCGGCAGGATCAGCGACACGGTAAGCGCCGCGCGCAGGTTGCCGAGCAGCATGATGAGCACGATGAGCACCAGCATCACCGCCTCGGCGAGCGCCGTCTGCACCGTCCACACGGCTTCATCGATCAGTTCGGTGCGGTCGTAGAACGGCACGATTTTCACGCCCTCGGGCAGCATCGGCGCCAATGCCGCGATTTCGCGCTTCACTCCCTCGACCGTGCTGCGCCCGTTCGCATCCTTGCGCAACAGCACCAGCCCCGTGACCACTTCACCCTGAGCGTCGGCGGTCACGCCGCCGTAGCGGATGAGCGAGTCAAGACGCACCTCGGCCACGTCACGTACCAGCACCGGCGTGCCGGTGCGCGTCGCCACCACCACCTTGCCGATATCGTCCAGACCGCGCAGTACGCCGACGGTGCGCACCAGCAGGGTCTGGTCTTTGCGGTTGATGCGGTCGCCGCCCGCATTGCGGTTGCTCGCCGCAAGCGCCTGCTCCACGTCACCGAGCCCGAGGCCGAAACGCGCGAGTTTTTCGGGCTGGACCACGACCTCGAAAGCGCGCGCCTCGCCGCCGAGCGAATTGATGTCCGCGACCCCATCCACACTGCGCAGGCGCGGGCGGATCGTCCAGTCCTGCAGCGTGCGCCGTTCGACGTTGCTCAATGCGCCGCCCTCGATGCGATACATGTAGACCTCGCCGAGCGGCGTGGTGATCGGCGCCAACACAGGTTCAATACCGGGCGGCAGGTTCCCGCGCACCTGATTCAGGCGTTCGGCCACCTGCTGGCGTGCCCAATAGATGTCGGTGCCGTCCTCGAACCAGACATTCACCAGCCCGAGTGCGTACTTGTTGAGTGAACGCAGCGCCGTCTGGCGTGGCAGGCCCTGCATCTCGGTCTCGATGGGGAAAGTGATGCGGCTCTCGATCTCGGCCGGGGTCATGCCCGGCGCCTTCACGATCACCTGTACCTGCGGCGTGTAGATGTCGGGAAAAGCATCGATGGGCAGCGTGCGGAATGCCCACAGGCCGCCGAAGACCACGGCCGAGGCCACGAGCAGCATCATCAGGCGCTGGATCAGCGCGAAACGGATCAGTGCGGTAATCATCGTGTTGGCTCCTTCGATAAATCAAGTAAGGAGACGCCGGACGCGATGCGCAGGTCGGCGGCGGCAAGCGCGCATTCCTGCTGCAATTCAAGGTAACGCGCGAGGGCATCGAAGTAGGTGTTGTTGGCGTCCACCAGACTGAGGACGTTGAGTTCGCCGGCGGCAAAACTGCGGCGTGTGAGCGTGTACATCGCGCGCGCGGGTTCCAGCAGATTCGTGCGCAGGCGTCCGGTCTGTTCGAGCAGGCCGCGCAGTTGGGCGTGTGCCTGTTCGAGACGGCTACCGGCATCGCGCTGTACCAGCATGAGTTGCGCCTGCATGCGTGCCGCCTCAGCCCCGGCCTTGGCGACCGAGCCGTTGCCGGTGTTCCAGAGCGGGATCTGCACGCTAATGCCCACACCGGTCACATCGCGTCGGGCACCGGCAAGATAGTCGCGTTCGCGATACAGGCTCAATGTCGGGTCGGCGTAACGCTGCGATTCGGCGACCGCGATCCCCGCCTGTGCCGCCTCGGCTTCCTTGCGCGATGCCAGTAGTGCCGGATGAGATTCCAGTTCACGTGTCAGCGTGACGAGATTCGCGGGCTCGGACGGCAATGTCAGCCCCTCCGGCTCGGCGCGTGTCCCGTTTGGCAGCGCCAGCAGCGCGCGGAAATCGATGAGCGCTTTCTGCTGCTCCCGTTCGGCAGCGGCGACAGCCTGGCCGGCTTCCTCATTGAGAATGGACAGACGCTGGCGTTCGAGCGGCGTGAGATAGCGCACCAGCCGGTCTGACTTGCGCGAGGCGTCGGGAGATTCGGCCACGAGCCGCAGTCGCTCTTCGGCAAGCTGGCGCTTGGCTGCGGCCAGTTGCAACGCATGAAAAACGCGTGCGACCTCGCGTTCAAGCAGCAGCTGGCGGTAGCGGGAATTCGCGCGCGCGCTCTCCAGATTCGCCTCGGCCGCCGCGCGCTGATGCGCGATGCGCCGTAGCGGCAATGGTTGGCTCAAGCCGATACGGGTGAGACTGGTTCCGCCGCGACCATCCTCTTGTCCGAGCCGGTTGTTCGCGTCCAGATCAACGCTCGGATTAGGCCAGGCTTCGGCCTGGGCCAACTCGGCCGTGCGCGCGGCGATCTCCGCCTCGGCGGCACGCAGTTCCGGTGCGGTGTCGAGCGCGCGTCTTACGCTGTCTGCCAGCGTCCAGACTCGGGCATCTCCCGCCATTCCGGATACGCTGCCAACTGCTTCGCGCCCGGCCAATGCGCGCTTTTCAACCGGAGACAGGTCTTCTGCTTGAGCAATTCCAACAGAAGCAATCGATAGCATCAACGCCGTAAATTTGGCGAATGACATGAATCGTTTTATCCGGGAGGGCAGCAATGCCTCACGAATTCGGGAACAACCTTTCGACATGATGATTCCTTTTCAGTCAGATACAACAGACCGCAGGCTCGAATGCCTACGGAACAAAATGTGTTCAGACGAAAAGGAAGGTGCGGGGAGGTTTGTAGGGGGGATCGGTGGCTGTGAAGGTAAAAACGATGCCGCAAGCCGAGAAAGCAGAGGCATCTGCTTGAACAACAGGAAGGGGCGCGATGTCCACCATCAACACAGGCAGATGGCTCAATAAATGACCGATTTGAGAATGCGTGGTATCGACATCGCCCTCGCCATCATCGTCATGATGATGGTGATCGTCATTCCCGGAAAACGATGCAATCGTGGTTTCGTTGCGGCTGTCGATCATCTGCCACGCAAAACTTGGCGACATGAACGTGCTGACGAGCACGACAAGCAGCAGGCGCAGAATATGTGTGGTGATCTTTCTCATGGTGCGCGCGCAGTCTAATCTAAAGTTGCGGGCAATGCCACATTTTGGCCGAGTGGGTGAAGAGCTGCCCCGTTTAACCATGGTTCGCACGCCTAGCTACCAGGAATAAGTGCGGTAGGTACTCTCGTTGCGCGAGATTCGCCCCAATTAAGGAAACACCTGATTAAGTTGTCATTCCGGCGCAGGCGGGAATCCAGTTTATTGAATTGACTGGGCTCCCCGCCTGCGCGGGAGCGACAAAATCAGACTTGATCAGCGCCTCTTTAGAATTTCCAGCCCAGCCCAACGCCGAGCAGCACAGGGTCAACATTGAGGGTCGTCACATAAGCACCTGCCGCGGTTTTCACGTCGGTTTTCATGTAAACCTTTTTCAGGTCGACATTGAAAGACAGGTTCTCATTGACCGGAATGTCAAAACCAACTTGCAACGCGCCGCCTATGCTGCTTCTGGAAATATCCAGACCAGGAATGTCTACACTCGAAAACATCGTGTAATTCAGCCCCGCCCCCACGTAGGGACTAAAGGAACTGCCGGGCATAAAGTGGTATTGCGCCAGCAAAGTCGGCGGCAGCTCTTTCACTGTGCCAAGAAATGTGCCATTCAGCGATACATCATGCTTTTGCGGATATGTCAGCACCAGCTCTGCCGAGATGTTATCGGTAAAAAAATAACTGATGTCAACCTCTGGAATCGTCTTGTTGCTGACAGCCACACCCGCAACGGGACTGGAGCTATTGTTTGTTTCAATGCTAACCGCACGCACGCGTGCCATCCAGTTGCCAGCCTCAGCAAATACGTTTGGTGAAGCAAACAAAACACTTGCCGCCATGACCATCAATACCTTTTTCTGCATGATTCCATTCTCCTGAAAGTAAATTACTACGGTTTAAAAAGCATTTCTGAACAGCTTGTCGCACCTATCAGCAAGCTGATTGGACCAACCTTTTGGTAGCCCCTAAAAAATCATCGTGCCAGATTTGGCTTCAATGGCAGGCACATCAACTTCACCCTCTGTTTTGATTTATCTAATTGTTTTATTTGATAAAACAATCGTAATTTGCCAGCACAATGAAGATTGATTTTGAGGCACTTGAATTCACCTACAGAATATAGGTGTTTATGTTATGAAACCCTGACGCACATCAACCTTGTTGTTTGATCAGATTGCGAATGAACTTAAAACAGCAGTTGAATGCTGGAAATAATGTGCCATGTGGCGATTGAGGCACTTTGGACAAATTCAGGGCGGGTGAATCGACCCCGAAACACTAGACA
>DISA01000057.1 GCA_002421915.1 Gallionellaceae bacterium UBA6222 | reverse complement strand
ATGCGCCAGCCGGTCATGGCATACGCTTTCGACACGCCGTTCAGCACCATGGTGCGCGGATACAAATCGGGGCAGGCATCCAGAATGTTGACGAATTTGCCATCGACCAGCGAGATGTGTTCATACATATCGTCGGTGGCGATCAGGATATTCGGATGCTGGCGCAATACTTCTCCCAGAGCCTTCAAATCCTCCAGCGTATAGACCGCGCCGGACGGATTGCTCGGGCTATTGATCACCACCATTCTGGTTTTGGGTGTGACCGCTGCGGCGAGTTGCGCGGGCGTCATCTTGAAACCCTGTTCGATCCCCGCCTGCACGATCACCGGCGTGCCTTCCGCGATGAGCACAATGTCCGGATACGACACCCAGTACGGCGCGGGAATAATGACTTCATCGCCGGGGTTGATGGTTGCAAGCGCAAGATTAAAGAAGCTCTGCTTGCCGCCGCAGGAAACCAGAATCTGTTTCGCGCTGTAGTCGAGTCCGTTGTCGCGCTTGAACTTGGCGATGATGGCCGCTTTCAGCGAGGCTGTGCCGCCGACCGGCGTGTACTTGGTGAATCCCTTGTTGATCGCCGCGATGGCGGCATCCTTGATGTGCTGCGGCGTGTCGAAGTCCGGTTCGCCCGCGCCCAGTCCAATGATGTCTTTTCCTTCAGCTTTCAGTTTGGCGGCACGCGC
This sequence comes from Gallionellaceae bacterium UBA6222, assembly GCA_002421915.1. Lineage (GTDB taxonomy): Bacteria > Pseudomonadota > Gammaproteobacteria > Burkholderiales > Gallionellaceae > Sideroxyarcus. The sequence goes on along the minus strand of DISA01000057.1, from coordinate 168,719 downwards.
GGTGACGGCGAGAGTGGGGGAGGGTTTGATGGCTTGTACGCGACGGGAGAGTGACACGATTTTTCCTCTGTGGTTGATGGTTGGCGCGGATTATACGCGCCCCTTTGGGCGTGGAGAATGACTATTCGACAGCCTGTTGCGTCCAGTAGCGCCGGTGCGTTTTGCGGTAAGGTTCAAGACTTATCCCGCCCGAATCCATCTCGACCAGAATGGCGCCGTCCGTGTCCGAGCGTAACAGTTGGGCGCCGCTTTGGGCATAACGCGCAACGACTGCGGGGTGGGGATGGTGGAAACGGTTGCGGTAGCCGGATGTGAATACGACATGGCGGGGTGCGACTGCCGCCACAAAATCGGGAGTGGAAGAGGATTTGCTGCCGTGATGCGGGGCGACCAGCAGGGTGGCGGGCAGTTTGTCACGATGCGAGGCCAGCAAGCGCGCCTCGCTCTTGCGTTCGATATCGCCGACGAGCAGCACATGCCGGGTGCCGACGCTGATGCGCAGCACACAACTCAGGTCATTGTTGTGTGTTTTCCCGCGGATATCGGCTGCGCCGGGGTGCAATATCTCGAAGGCGACTCCTTCCCACTCCCACCGATCACCGTCCAGACAAGGTGACACCGCAGGTGCACCACCCAGCAATTCATGATCGGCTGGCATCGAAGTTTTGATCCACCCCGGCGCCAGGGATTCACGTACCGAAGTTGTGCCACCAACATGATCGAGATCGCCGTGACTCAAAATCAAACCGTCCAGTTTGGAGATGCCCAGCGCGCGCAGGGAAGGGACGAGGATGCGATTGCCGCTGTCCGCCTCGCCGGAAAAATCCGGCCCGGTGTCGAACAGCAACGTGTGTTGCGCCGTCTGCACGGCAACCGCCAGGCCTTGTCCCACATCAAAGATAATGATGCGCGCCGTATTGGGTGCGGGTGTCGCCGGTGTGGCCATGAACATGGGCAACAGCAGGATTACACCCAGTGAGCGCAAGGGAAAACCGCGCGGAGCCAGGATCCACACGGCGCCCAGCACTCCCAGCGCGATACTCCAAGGCGGAGGCGCATGCTGGGTCCACACTGCAACCGGGAGTTGGTCCAGCCATTGCAAATAGCCCATACACAGGGCGAGTGCCTGATAGGCGATGGGCAATATCCAGTCCAGCGGTGGCAAGGCGCCGAGCAGCGTCAGCGGCACCACAATAAAGCTGACGAGCGGAATCGCGAGTGCATTGGCCAGCGGGGAGACCAGGGACAGCTGCTGGAATAAGGCGAGCAGCGGCGGAATCAGGCCCACCATCATCGCCCATTGCACCACGCCATACGCCCGCAGCCAGTGCGGTTGCTCCAGACGGTTCGCCGTCACATAAAAGATCAGCATCACCGCACCGAAGGATAACCAGAATCCGGGAGCCAGCACTGCCCAGGGATCGGCCAGCAACACCACCATCAGTGCCGCCGCCAGCATCTGGCTGGGGGCGACGTTGCGCGACAGCATGAGCATGGCGGCAAAAGTACCCAGCATGTACAGCGTGCGTTGTGCCGGAATCTCGAAGCCGGAGATAAGCGCATAACACAAGGCAGCGAGCAATCCCACCAGGGCCGCCGCCTTGCGTGCCGGGAAATGCAGGGTCAGGCGCGCACTGCGCCGCCACAACCAATACGTCAGCGCAAAGAACATCCCGGACAGCATGGTGATGTGCAGGCCGGAGATGCTCATCAGATGGTTGATGCCGGTGCGTGTGAACAATTGCCATTGCGCGGAAGAGATACTGGCCTGATCGCCGACCGCAAGCGCCACCAGAATGCCGGCATAGGGTGCGCCCTGGAGCTTTTGCAGGAAATGGTCGCGCACGCTCTCGCGCAGCTGCTCGATCAGATAGCCGTCGACCCTTTGCGCCATTTGCTGCTTGTCACCTTTCGGATGTACGTAGCCCGTCGCACCCAGCTTGCGCTCCAGCATCCACGCTTCGAAATCATGGCCGTATGGATTGCTCGTGCCGTGCGGTTGTTTCAGGCGCACGGTAAAACGCCAGCGCTCACCGGCATGCACGCTGATCGGTGTTTCTTTATTCCCGTCGTAGGTGGCGAGGAGGATTTTGCGCGGCACTTGCACACCTTGAGTTTGCACCGTCTCGACATTGAACACGAAGCGCTGCCCGCGCTCGTGCGGGCGCGGCATTTCGGCCACCACGCCGGTCAGCGCGATGTCCCGGCCCTGCCATGCTTCCGGCAAGGTATCGGACAGGCGCGACTCGGCGATCCATGCGGCATAAGAAAAACCGAGCAGAACGGCACCAGACAGAATCAATACACGGCGGGCCAGTCGCCAGACCATGTTGATACCTTGCGGCAAGAGCAAACAAACTGCCGCCAACGGCCAGTAGAGCGGAAGGATCGGCAGAGATGCCTGCTGTTGCAGACACCACACACCAAATGCAAAAAGCAGGGTGAAGGAAACCATGCACCTAGACTAACCGACCATTACAATCCCGTCATGCGCAAATTTTTCCGGAATCATCTGCCAAGCCGCGAGGGCGTGTTGCAAAACCGCTGGCTGTCTCCGCTGCGGCAGTGGTTGCACCATCCCAACCTGTGGCATCTGCATCGTCGCTCGGTCGCGGGCGGGGTGGCCATCGGCTTGTTCTGCGGACTGATCCCCGGCCCGTTGCAGATGCTCACCGCCGTGCTGCTGGCGATGCTGTGGCGTGTGAATCTGCCGGTGGCCGCCTTTGCCACGCTCTATACCAACCCCTTCACCGTCGTGCCGCTGTATCTGCTGGCGCACAAGATCGGCATATGGGTGACCGGCGCATCGAACGGTACTGCTGTACCCGTTTTTCCGGAAGTGCGCTGGCACGATTGGTTTTCCACAGTGTGGGAATGGCTGATGGTGCTGGGCCAGCCTTTACTTGTCGGACTACCGATTCTGGCTGCCGGACTGGCGTTGCTGGGTTATGTTATCGTGCGCCTTGGCTGGCGGCTGATGGTGATCTGGCGCTGGCGCAGTCGAGCTGCCCGCAAGCATCACCGATCTTGCAACGGGTAGCGTCAGGCAGCCTGCAACACACCATCCACCAATCTCAACTGGCGCTGCATCTTGCCGGCCAGTTCGAGGTCATGGGTGACCACGATGAAACTGGTATCGAGTTGCTCGTTGAGCGACTGCATCAGATCAAACAGGGCAGATGCGCTGGCACGGTCGAGGTTGCCGGTGGGCTCGTCGGCCAGCACACAGGCGGGCTGGGTGACCAGGGCGCGTGCCACGGCGACGCGTTGGCGTTCGCCGCCGGAGAGCTCGGCTGGCAGATGGCGGACACGCTGTGCCAAGCCGACCTGTTCCAGCATGGCAGTGGCTTGCGGATGCGCTTCGGCAGGCTTCATGCCGCGTATCAGCAGCGGCATGGCGACGTTCTCCAGCGCGGTAAATTCAGGCAGCAGATGATGGAATTGATAGACAAAACCAAGAGAGCGGTTACGCAGCGCGCCGCGTTGTGTCTCGTTCATCTTTGATACATCCTGCCCCAATATACTCACACTGCCGCCGCTGATGCTGTCCAGTCCGCCAAGCAGGTGCAGCAGGGTGCTCTTGCCGGAACCGGATGCGCCGATGATAGCGATGCGTTCTCCGCGCGCCACCCCAAGATTCACACCGTTCAGGACGGTGACGCTCAAATCACCTTGCGCATAGGTCTTGCACAGGTCGCGGCAGGAGATGACATTATCCGAATCCTGAATCCCGTATCCCGTATCCTGTTTATTCATAACGCAATGCCTCCGCCGGTTGAATCCGGGCTGCGCGCCAACTTGGGTAGAGCGTGGCGAACAGGCTGATCAGGAAAGACATGCCGGCAACTACGAACACATCCGATTGGTGCAGATCGGAGGGCAGTTCGCTGATGTAGTAGAACTCCTTGGACAGGAACTGCACGCCGAACAGGTGTTCGATGAAGGGCACGATGGTGCCGATGTTGAGCGCGAGCAGCACACCGCCAAACACGCCCAGCCCCATGCCGATGAGGCCAATCAGCATGCCCTGCACCATGAATATCTGCATGATGCTCTTGGGCGATGCGCCCAGGGTGCGCAGGATGGCGATGTCGGCCTGTTTGTCGGTAACGGCCATCACCAGGGTGGAGACGATGTTAAACGCGGCGACCAGCACGATCAGTGAAAGAATGATGAACATCATCTTCTTTTCCATCGCCACCACCGCGAAATAATTGGCATTCTGGCGGGTCCAGTCGGTGACCCAGGTGCCGGAGGGGAGGATTCTTTCCAGTTCTGCCGCAACCTGCGGGGCGTGGTCGAGGTCGTGCAGGCTGCCGCTGATACCGCTGACCGCCTCGCCCATGCGGAAGAGTTTCTGTGCGTCGTTGAGGTGGATCAGCGCCAGAGCGTTATCGTAAGGCGCCATGCCAATCCCGAAGATGCCCGTCACACGAAACTGTTTCAGGCGCGGCAACATACCGGCCGGGGTAAATTGCCCTTGCGGCGTGATAAGCAGCACGCTGTCACCGACCCGCGCACCCAGCGCGCGCGCCAAGTCAACGCCAAGCACGATGTTAAAACTGCCTGCCTGCAAATCTTGCAGTGTGCCGTATTCCATTTTGTCGCCCAGCCCGATCAAGCGGTGTTCTGCATCGGGCAGCATGCCGCGTACCATCACGCCTTCCACGTGCCCATCGAAGGACAACATGCCCTGGCCGTTGACGAAGGGCGCGGCGGCACGGACGGCTGGATGGGCGGCGACCGTGTCCAGGGTGCTGCCCCAGTTATTTAATCCATCGGCGGCTCCCATCACCTGCAGGTGCGGCGTGATGCCCAGAATGCGCGCGCGGATTTCTTTCTGGAAACCGTTCATTACCGACAGCACCACGATCAGCGCCATTACGCCCAGGCCGATGCCCAGCATGGAGATCAGCGAGATGAACGAGATGAAGTGGTTGCGGCGCTTGGCGCGGGTGTAACGCAGGCCGATAAATAATTCGTAGGGTTGCAAGGATGTGGCTCGGTTATTTAACGGGCGTTAGTGTGCCACAAGCAGTGTGGATATGGATGCTAAACTGGCGCGCATGAATCATCTCCATCTCATCGTTCCTGCTCTTTTTTTGCCGGTGCAGGCGTTCTCTGCGGTGTTGGCCGGATTACGTTTGCCGTATCTGGAAAAATTACTGGCACACAGCAGGCATGCGGTGTTGCCGCCAACCGCATTGGAAAACCGCTTATGCGATGGCTTCGGGGTGCAGAGTGTGGCACCACTGCGGGCACTGGCGGACGGGCTGGCGGGGGCTGAAGGATATTGGCTGTGCGCCGATCCGGTCGAATTACAGATCCAGTCTTCGCAGGTCATATTGCAACCCGATGTGGCGTGTTCTGATGCCGAGGCTCAGTCGCTATGTGCGGCACTCAACGCGCATTTTTCCGGGGAAGGTTGGCGTTTTTTTGCCCCGCATCCGCTGCGCTGGTATGTGCAGACGCAGGTGCCGGGGGAAGTCGAGATGACACCGTTGCGTACTGCCGCATGGCGTGATGTGAAGATGTTGCTGCCCCGGGGTGTGGATGCACGGCGATGGCAGCGATTGGGCAATGAGGTGCAGATGCTGTTGCACCAGCATCCGGTCAATATGGCGCGCCAACAAAGCGGCAACCCTGCGGTCAACAGCCTCTGGTTGTGGGGCGGGGGTTGCGCAGCCGCTCCGCATCCTGTGTTCGATGCGGCGGGCAACGATGACGCACTGGTTACCGCCTTCGCGCGCGCGAGTGAGGTGGCTGTGCTGGATGATCTGCCCGGCCTGTTGGAGACTCGGCACGAGCGCGGGTTGTGGGTGGATGCAAGTCTGGAGGAGGCCTGGCGGCGCGGCGATCTTTACACCTATCGTGCCCGGCTCGAAAAATTTGAAAATGAAATTGCGACCCCGGTGTGGCAGGCATTAGGTGCGGGCAGATTGCGGGCTCTCACTCTGGAAGTGCTGACGGAAGAAGCTGATCATCGTTTTGAGATGACACGAGCGGGGTGCTGGAAGCTGTGGCGTCGGCATCGGCCATTGGCAGCTTACATCTAGTAGAATCAAGGCATTCATAAGGGAATACTGACATGACTTTCTGGCGTGATGCGGTAGATTTTTTCTGGGGCGCGGAGTCGCTACTGCTGTTGCTGATGGTACTGGCGATCTTTGTGCTGCTGAATTATTTTCTGCGCGAGGATCGTCAGAGCCTGTTCAACACGATGGGTTTCTACATTGTCTGTGTCTTTGGGCAATTTGTGAGCGGTTTACTGCATGCCTCCGAATTACTGCGGGCGGCGGAGATTGTGCGCGAGGTGTTCGTGATCGGTGCGGGCATCGCGCTGATCCGTTTGTGGGGGCTGCTGATATTCAGAAAAATCCTGCCTTCATTCAAACTGACCCTGCCGCGCATCACGGAGGATATCTTCGTCATCATCGCCTATATCGCCTGGTTCATGGTGCGCCTGCGTTATGCCGGGCTGGATTTATCCAGCATCCTCGCCACCTCGGCAGTGATCACGGCGGTAATCGCCTTTGCCATGCAGGATACGCTGGGCAATATCCTCGGTGGTCTCGCTTTGCAACTGGACAATTCCGTCGAGGTGGGTGACTGGATCAAGGTGGACGATATTTCCGGCAAGGTGGTGGATATCCGCTGGCGCTCGACGCTGGTGGAAACACGCAACTGGGAGACTGTGGTCTTTCCAAATTCGCAATTGATGAAGAACAAATTCGTTGTGCTTGGCAGGCGCACCGACCAGCCGGTGCAGTGGCGGCGCTGGGTATGGTTTAACGTCGGCCTGGATGCGCCTCCACCCAAGGTGATCAATGTGATTGAGGATGTTATTCGCCATACCGACATACCCAACGTGGCGAGTAATCCGCCGCCGAACTGTGTGCTGATGGATCTGGATGACAAGGGTTACGCACGTTACGCGCTGCGCTACTGGCTGACTGATTTGATGCCGGATGATCCCACCGACGGCATGATGCGCTGGCACATCATGGCCGCGCTACAACGTGCCGGTCTCAAACTGGCCATGGACGAACGCGGTATTCACTTGACCAAGGAGAACGAAAAATACGAGGATGCGCTGCATCAGCGCGAAGTTCAGTTGCGCCTGAAGACGTTGCGCCGGGTCGAGCTGTTCTCGTCCATGACTGAAGCGGAACTCGTATCGCTGGCGGAGCGCTTGCACTACTCGCCATTTGCGCGCGGCAACCTGATCACGCGGCAGGGCGACCAGCAGTCGCACGGTCTGTATATCATCATCCGGGGGGAGGCTGAGGTATTTCTGGCATCCGCCGGGGGCGAAAGGCGTGCGGTCAACGTGCTGCGCAAAGGAGATTTCTTTGGCGAGATGGCGCTGTTGACAGGTGCCGCGCGCCGGGCCTCGGTGCTGGCTAAAACCGATGTCGATTGTTACCGGCTGGACAAGGATGCGTTCCAGGCAATATTGCAGGTGCGTCCCGCCATCGCCGATGAGGTCTCACACATTCTGGCTTTGCGCAGTGCGCAACTCGATAGCGCGATGCAGGATATCGATTCGGTGGCGAGTCACCCCGATATTTCGCAAAGCCGCAACGAGATATTGGCAACCATCCGCCGCTTTTTCTCGCTCAACAATTAAGGTCTTGAAATTATGTGCTTCCTGCACTGGGAAAAATAATCCGGTTCAGTTTGAAGTGCAGCATGTTGTATCATGCCGCCCCGTGATTGACCCTTTGAGACAACAGCCATGAAACTGACTTTTCTGGATTTTGAGCAGCAGGTCGCCGAGCTGGAGAACAAGATCGAGCAATTGCGTTATGTGCAGGACGATTCCGCACTGGATATCTCGGACGAGATCGGGCGCCTGCAAAAAAAGAGCCAGACGCTGACCAAGGATATCTACACCAAGCTGACTTCCTGGCAGATTTCGCAGGTATCGCGCCATCCGCAGCGACCCTATACCCTGGATTACATCGAACATCTGTTCACCGACTTCGAGGAATTGCACGGCGACCGCGCGTATGCCGATGACCCGGCCATTGTTGGCGGGCTGGCGCGCTTCAATGGCCAGAGCGTGATGGTGATCGGGCACCAGAAAGGGCGCGACACCAAGGAGCGCCAATATCGCAATTTCGGCATGCCGCGCCCCGAAGGCTACCGCAAGGCCTTGCGCCTGATGCGTCTGGCAGAGAAATTTGGTATTCCCATCATGACCTTCATCGATACTCCGGGCGCTTATCCCGGCGTCGGTGCGGAAGAGCGCGGCCAGTCGGAGGCCATCGGTCGCAATCTTTATGTGATGGCCGAACTGCGTGTTCCTATGATCTGCACCATCATCGGTGAAGGCGGCTCGGGCGGCGCGCTGGCGGTTGCGATCGGCGATACATTGCTGATGCTGCAATACGCCACTTATGCGGTGATCTCGCCCGAAGGTTGCGCCTCCATTCTGTGGAAGAGTGCCAGCAAGGCGGAAGAAGCCGCCGAAACCCTGGCGATCACCGCCACCCGCCTGAAAGCACTGGGGCTGGTGGACAAAATCGTGAGCGAGCCGCTGGGCGGGGCGCATCGCGACTACGCGGCGACTATGCAGAACGTGAAAAAAGCCCTGGCTGACGCACTCAAACAGGCACAGGCAAAAACCACCAATGAACTGTTACAGACACGATTCAACCGTCTGATGAGTTATGGCAAATTCAAGGAAATCGAACTCCAGTAATGGCGTAGCGCCGGCCTCGTCGGTGCACGGTATTCCTTTTTGTGGCCTCCCATTCTTTTTCTGATCGCGTGCCCGACCAAACAGCGGAGCATCTCGCTTCGCTGTCTTGTCAGGGCAAACATATCCTGCTTGGTTTGAGCGGAGGCGTTGATTCTGTCGTCCTGTTGCATGTGCTGGCCACTCTCGCATCCCGCCTCGAATTTCAGCTTTCCGCCTTACATGTACATCACGGCATCAGTCCTCACGCGGATGAATGGGCGCAGTTTTGCCTTGATTTATGCGCGGAATACAACATCGTGTGCAAGGTGGCGCACGTCGATATCCAACCCCTGCGCGAAAGGCTGGGCATCGAGGCAGCCGCACGCCAGTTGCGCCATGCCGCATTGGCTGAACAGGATTGCGATTTCATTGCACTGGCACACCACGCCGACGACCAGGCGGAGACCTTGCTGCTGCAACTCCTGCGCGGGGCGGGCATGCGCGGGGCGAGTGGTATGCCTCTGGCACGGCAACAGGACAACCACATTTTGCTGCGGCCTTTCCTGAATTTCCCCCGCACAGAATTGCTGGACTACGCACAACACCATGCGCTGCGCTGGGTGGAAGACGAGAGCAACCGTGACGATGGTTATCCACGCAATTTTGTGCGCCATCGTGTGCTCGATTTGTTACAGGAAAGATTCCCGGCTTGCCGCAAAACCCTTGCGCGCAGCGCACAGCATTTTGCCGAAGCCGCCGAATTGCTGGATGAATTGGCTGCACAGGATGGGGCAGGGGCGATAGGGGAGGGATTGCTGGAGGTTGCGGCATTGTCTCGTTTGAGTGCTTCCCGTGCCAAAAATCTATTGCGTTATTTTCTGCATCAATGCGGCATGCCCATGCCACAAAGCAAACAGCTGGAGCAGATGCTGCATCAGTTGTGCTCGGCGCGCCGGGATGCTGCCGTCAGTGTGCAATTTGGCAATTGGCAGTTACGCCGCTTTAATGGATATGCGGAGGTGTTGCCAGTGTTACCTCCCTTCGATCCGGCGTTGTGCTTGGGCTGGCAAGGAGAGGAAACCTTGCCATGGCTTCCGCTGCAGAGGGAGGTGTTGTTCACCCAAGCCACGGGTGAGGGGATCAGCCTGCGGCAATTGGGCAGTGCGCCGGTGACCTTGCGCTTGCGCTCCGGCGGTGAAAGTCTGCGTTCCCATCCGCGTGCGGCACGCCGCTCACTCAAGCATTTGTTGCAAGAACACCGGGTACCGCCGTGGCAACGTGAACGGCTGCCGCTGCTTTATTGCGGGGACAAGTTAATCGCGGTCGTGGGGGTGGCGATTGCCGCTGATTTTCGGGCTAATACCAACGAAATCGGCGTGGTGGTGTCCTGTAAATAATTGGTCTATGATTCTCGCCACAAGCAAATTGACTTGTAACAACTGTTCAGGGAGAACGAAAATGAAATTTGTTAGCCTGATGTTTGGTGCCTTGTTGTTCAGTCTGTCCTTTGCGGCGCAAGCCGGTCCCCTCATTATCAAATACAGCCACGTGGTTGCCGATTCCACGCCTAAAGGGCAGGCTGCAATAAAATTCAAGGAAGTCGCCGAGAAGTTGTTGCCGGGCAAAGTTGAAGTTCAGGTCTTTCCCAATAGCCAATTGTTTGGCGATGGCAAGGAGATGGAAGCTCTGTTACTGGGCGATGTGCACATCCTTGCACCCTCTCTGGCCAAGTTTGGCAAATACACCAAGAAGATTCAGATTTTTGACCTGCCCTTCCTGTTCGACGATATCGATGCGGTCGGCCGCTTCCAGAACAGTGCCAAGGGGCGTGAGCTGTTTACATCAATGTCGGATAAGGGCATCATCGGCTTTGGGTACATCCATAACGGGATGAAACAGCTGTCCGCCAACAAGCCATTGCGCACGCCGGCGGATGCCAAAGGGTTGAAGTTCCGTATCCAGGCCTCCGATGTGCTGGAAGCGCAATTCAAGGCGGTTGGTGCCAATCCGCAAAAAATTGCCTTTGCCGAGGTCTATCAGGCCCTGCAATCCGGGGTGGTGGACGGTGCAGAAAACCCCTGGGCCAACATCTACACCAAGAAATTCCACGAAGTGCAGGGCTACATCACAGAGAGCGGTCACGGCGTGCTGGATTACATGGTCATCGCCAACGAGCAATGGTGGAACGGCCTGCCGGATGATGTGAAGAAGGGTTTGTCTGAAGCGATGACAGAATCCATCGCCTACGGCAACAAGGTTGCGCAGGAAGAGGACATGGCTTTCCGCCAGAAGGTAATTGACGACAAGAAAGCCAAGCTGGTCAAGCTGACCAAGGCGCAGCGCGCACAATGGCGCGAGGCGATGAAGCCGGTCTGGACCAAGTTCGAAGCCGATATTGGCAAGGACCTGATCGACGCGGCCGTCGCTGCCAATGAAAAACCCGCGAAAAACAAGAAGGCTGATAAAAAACATTCGGACAAGAAATAAACCGAATCGGTGATGTTGCGCCCCCGGTCATGCACGGGGGTGATTGCGGGAGGATGCATGAAATACCTGAAACGTCTGGATGAATGGCTGATCGCCATTCTGCTTGCTGCGATGACGCTGCTGACTTTCACGCAAGTGGTCATGCGCTATGTCTTCAATTCCGGTTTCACCTGGGCGCTCGAACTGACCTCCGTTCTTTTCGCCTTCATGATCTTCATTGGCATCTCCTACGGCGTGCGGGTTGGCGCGCATATCGGAGTGGATGCGCTGGTCAAGCTATTCCGGCCGGACATCCGCCGCATCGTTTCCAGTGTCGCCGTAATACTTTGTCTGGTTTATGCGGGGATGGTGATTTACGGTTCGATGGAATATGTGCTGAAGATGAAGAAGGTTGGCATCGAACTGGAAGATATGGCGATCCCGATGTGGACAGTGCGCGCCATTCTGCCGATTGGTTTTGCTTTGCTGGTGCTGCGCTTTTTGCCCGTCCTGTACAACCTGGTAACGGGCAAGTCGGACCGTTTGCATCTCGCGGACGAGGTCGAGGAAGCCCTTAAATTAAAAGCGCAGGAAGCAGACAAATGAATACCCTGTTCCTGTTCTCCTGTCTGTTCTTCTTTATGGCGATCGGCATGCCGGTCGCCATTTGTCTGGGTTTGTCCAGCCTGCTCACCATCGCCTTCTTTGCCCAGGATTCACTCGCCTCGCTGTCGATCAAGCTGTACGAGACCAGCGAGCACTACACCCTGTTGGCCATCCCGTTCTTCATTCTGGCCGGGGCGCTGATGTCCACCGGCGGGGTGGCGCGGCGCATGGTGGATTTTGCCATCGCGGCGGTCGGGCATCTGCGCGGCGGTCTGGCCATCGCCTCCATCCTCGCCTGCATGCTGTTTGCGGCGGTTTCCGGCTCCAGCCCGGCCACGGTGGTGGCAGTCGGCTCCATCGTCATCGCCGGCATGGTGCGCAGCGGCTACCCCAAACCTTTCGCCGCCGGTGTGATCTGCAATTCCGGCACCCTGGGTATTTTAATTCCGCCCTCTATCGTGATGGTGGTGTACGCCGCCGTAACGGAGGTGTCGGTCGGCCGCATGTTCATGGCCGGTGTGATCCCCGGTTTGCTGCTGGGGTTGATGCTGGCGATGGCGGTGCACTGGCGTGTGCGCAAGCTGAACATTGAACCCGCACCGCGCGCGCCATTGCGCGAAGTGCTGGGCAAGTTCCGCGAATCGATGTGGGGGCTGGCGCTGCTGGTCATCATCATGGGCGGCATCTATGGCGGTGTGTTCACGCCGACCGAGGCGGCCGCCGTGTCGGCGGTCTATGCGCTGTTCGTGGCGGTGTTTATCTACCGCGACCTGAAATTCCACGACCTGCCCAAGGTGTTCGTCGAGGCCAGCCGCACCACGGTGATGCTGATGTTCATCGTCGCCAACGCCATGCTGTTCGCCCATGTGCTGACCACCGAGCGCATCCCGCAAACGATTGCCGAACATATTGTTGCCTTCGGCATGGCGCCGTGGATGTTTCTGCTGGTAATCAACGTCATCCTGCTGGTGGCAGGCAACTTCATGGAGCCGACCGGAATCATCCTCATCCTGGCCCCGATCTTTTTTCCCATTGCTACCCAGCTGGGTATCGATCCCATCCACCTTGGCATCATCATGGTAGTCAATATGGAGATCGGCATGGTCACTCCGCCGGTGGGACTGAATCTGTTCGTTACCAGCGGCATAACCAATATGAGCATCATGCAGGTCACCCACGCCGCACTGCCTTGGTTATTGGTGCTGCTGGCATTCCTGGGACTGGTCACCTACATCCCCGAGATCAGTCTGTTCCTGCCTGACCTATTGTTCAACTGATGGTGCGTTTATGCGCTGACTGTGCTGCGATTACCCTTTCGGCACAGCCGATGAATATGTTACATGCCTCCGTTTTTGCCGGTCCGGGCTGCGACAGCGCCGGCAAACCCTGCTAGAATGGCGCCTTCAGAATTTTCTGATTCACAATAACCATTTGGAGAAGAAGCATGGCAGTTGAACGTACCCTTTCCATCATCAAACCCGATGCCGTAGCGAAGAATGTCATTGGCCAAATATATTCCCGTTTTGAAAATGCCGGCCTCAAGATCGCGGCCTCGCGCATGGTGCAATTGTCACGTGCAGAGGCTGAAGGTTTTTACGCGGTGCACAAAGCGCGCCCGTTCTTCAACGATCTGGTGAGTTTTATGATCTCCGGCCCGGTGATGATCCAGGTGCTGGAAGGCGAGGGCGCGATCCTGAAGAACCGTGAATTGATGGGTGCGACCGATCCGAAGAAGGCCGACAAAGGCACCATCCGTGCCGATTTCGCTGACAGTATCGATGCGAACGCGGTGCACGGTTCTGATGCGGCGGAAACGGCTGCGGTGGAGATCGCCTATTTTTTCCCGGCACTGAACGTCTATTCTCGTTAAGCAACGGGTAATGAAGCAAAATCTCCTCGATTTTGAACCGGCAGCAATGGCCGTATGGTTTGCGGAACACGGTGAAAAACCGTTTCGTGCCAAACAGGTGATGCGTTGGATCTACAAAAACGGGGAGTCTGATTTTGATGCGATGAGTGATCTTGCAATATCACTCCGCGAAAAACTGAAACAGCTCGCCTGTATCCAGCCCCCCAGCGTAATACGCGAAGAGACCGCTACCGACGGAACGCACAAATGGCTGCTGAATGTTGGCACCGGCAATGCGGTAGAGGCTGTGTTCATTCCGGAAGATGATAGAGGCACACTGTGCATTTCGACACAGGCCGGCTGTGCACTGGACTGCTCGTTTTGTTCCACCGGCAAGCAGGGCTTCAACCGCAACCTGTCCACCGCCGAGATCATCGGTCAGGTGTGGTGGGCCAACCATGAACTCGGCAAGCACGAAGAAGGCAACTGGCCGGTGACCAATGTGGTGCTGATGGGCATGGGCGAACCACTGCTGAATTTGGATAACACAGTAAGTGCCTTGCGTCTGATGCTGGACGACCATTGTTACGGACTGTCGCGCCGCCGGGTGACTGTATCCACATCGGGCGTGGTACCGGCAATGGATCGGTTGCGCGACGAATGTCCGGTGGCACTGGCTATCTCGCTGCATGCACCGAACGACAAATTACGCAACGAGCTGGTGCCGATCAATCAGAAATACCCGCTGCAGGAATTGATGGCAGCTTGTCTGCGTTATCTGGAAAAAGCACCGCGTGATTTTGTCACCTTCGAATACGTGATGCTGGCAGGCGTGAACGATGGTGTGCATCAGGCGCGCGAGTTGATCAATCTAGTTCACGACGTGCCGTGTAAATTTAATCTCATCCCGTTTAATCCCTTCCCGCAGGCACCGTACCAGCGTTCGGATATGGAAACGGTCAAGCGTTTTCGCGACGTGCTGATGCAGGCGGGTATCGTGACCACCATCCGCAAAATACGCGGCGACGATATTGCGGCGGCCTGTGGCCAACTGGCGGGGCAGGTGCAGGATAAGACTAAAAGGGCTCATCGACTGGCGGAGGTGCGACCATGAATCCCGGTATGAAGTATTGGCTGGCCTTGTTGCTGGCTTTGTTGGCGGGATGCGCAAGCTCCGGCGCACCGGATGAACGTGCGCGTAACGTTGCCCAGGTTCACACAGAACTTGCGGCATCTTATTTTGAGCGCGGCCAGTACTCCATCGCTTTGCAGGAACTGGGCATCGCCTTGCAGTCTGATAATTCCTATGCGCCTGCCTATAACGTGCGCGGCCTGGTGCGCATGACCCTGCGCGAGGACAAACAGGCCGAAGCCGATTTTTTGCGCAGCCTTAAACTGGAGCCGGCCAATGCCGGTGCTCACAACAATTACGGCTGGTTTCTGTGCCAGCGTGGCCGCCCCAAAGAGTCGATTCCGCAATTTATGGCGGCATTGAATGACCCGCTATACAACACGCCGGATCTCGCCTATGCCAATGCCGGCATCTGCGCGCACAAGGCCGGGGATTCTGCAGCAGCTGTAACCTATTTGCAGCGGGCGTTGATTCTGCATCCCGATATGCCGGAAGCATTGGGCGGACAGGCTGCCGTGGCCTATGACAATGGCGACTATGCTGCGGCCAAATCTTGGCTGTTGCGGTTTCTAAAGAGCGGGCGCGACCTTGATGCCGAGCAATTGTGGCTGGCAGTTCGTATTGAGCGCAAATTGGGAAATCGCAACGCGGCAGCCAGTTTCGCCTTGCAACTGCGCAAGCGCTTCCCCGATTCGCGCGAGGTACAACTGTTGCAGAGCGGTGAATGATGAGCGAGGTTCAGACAGATTCGGCAGCGAATGATGTGGCCGGGCGATATTTGAGCATCGGAAACAACTTGCGTGCCGCGCGTGAGGTGCTGGGGCTGTCCACGCAGGAAGTCGCCGATCGCATCAAATTCAGTGTGCGCCAAGTGGATGCGCTGGAACGAGGTGATACCCAACATCTGCCGCAAGGGACTTTTTTGCGCGGTTTCATCCGCAGCTATGCGCGTATCGTAAACATTGACCCGGCACCCCTGCTGGCCGGTACTGACATACATTCAGAATGCCACTTCGATGTGACGGATGTGCAGGCCGGAGGCGACTTGCTGCCTGTTGCGGGGGGAGGCAGGCATAAGAGTCTCTATGTGCTGCTTGGTGCGCTGATTATGGCTATTGGATTGGCCTGGTTTTTATTCAGCCAACGCAATGAAGAACTGCTGCTGATCGTTGAGGACTCCAACAAAATCCAACCTGAACCGGTTACCGGGACGGTATCGGAGGTTACCGCCACAATCACAAATATCGAACTTGGAAAAAACTCACTACCCGTAACGGCCAATGTAAAAAATAAACCCTCCGGTTTGCAGGCCGAGGATTTACCCAAGGCTGGAACGAATACCGAAATACCATCAGACAAGCGTGAAATTCCGCGTGCGCAATTGATGAAACGTCCCATCCATATTGTGTTTCAGGACGACGCATGGGTGGAAATCAAAGATAGCAATGGGGAAGTATTGATTTCGCGTATCACACAAGCGGGCGGCGAGAAATGGATCGGCGGGGCAAGGCGCGCACCTTACCAGGTCACAATTGGCAAAGCGGGTGCAGTACGCTTATATTACAAAGGCGATGAAGTTGATTTGTCTGGCTTTAAATCCGAAAGCGTTGCGCGCCTGGTGCTGGAGTAGATTATGAGTTTGCTCCATGCTGAACGCCACACTACGCAACAGGTTCGCGTTGGTGGTGTCGTGATCGGAAGTCGCGCACCCATCGTCGTGCAATCGATGACGAACACCGATACCGAGGACATCACAACCACCACCAAACAGGTGTACGAACTGGCACAAGCCGGTTCCGAACTGGTGCGCATCACCGTCAACACCTCTGCCGCCGCTGCTGCGGTGCCGCATATTCGACGGCGACTGGATGCACTGGGTTGCACGGTGCCGCTGATTGGCGACTTCCACTACAACGGCCACCGTCTGCTTACCGAGTATCCGGAATGTGCCCAGACACTGGCTAAATACCGTATCAATCCTGGGAATGTGGGCAAGAACCGCAAAGGCGAAGATCAGTTCGCCATCATGATCGGTGTTGCCAGGAAATACGATAAGCCGGTCCGGATTGGGGTGAATTGGGGCAGCCTCGACCAGGACCTGGTGGTCGGTATGATGGACGAGAATGCAAAACTGACGCAACCCAAGGAGGCCGGCGAGATCACGCGCGAGGCACTGATAATATCCGCGTTGCAAAGCGCCCAACGGGCCGAAGAACTCGGCTTGGCCCGTGATCGCATCGTGCTTTCCTGCAAGGTGAGCGACGTGCAGGATCTTATCGCGGTATATCGTGAGCTCTCCAGGCGTTGCGACTATGCCTTGCATCTCGGATTGACCGAGGCGGGCATGGGATCGAAAGGTATTGTTGCCTCCACTGCGGCGATGGCCGTGTTGTTGCAGCAAGGCATCGGCGACACCATTCGCGTTTCACTTACGCCGGCTCCCGGCGGTGCCAGAACTGAAGAGGTTTTGGTCGCACAGGAAATTCTGCAAACCATGGGATTGCGTGCTTTTGCCCCGATGGTTACTGCATGCCCCGGTTGCGGGCGTACCACAAGTACGGTTTTTCAGGAATTGGCGCAAAGCATCCAGGTTTACCTGCGTGCACAGATGCCGCTATGGCGTGGGCAATATAACGGTGTTGAAGATATGACTGTCGCCGTCATGGGCTGTATCGTAAACGGCCCCGGTGAAAGCAAGCTGGCCAATATCGGCATCAGTCTGCCTGGTACCGGCGAGACTCCGTCCGCACCAGTCTATGTGGATGGTGAAAAGACCGTTACCCTGCGCGGCGACAACATTGCGCAGGAATTTCAACAGATCGTCGACAATTACGTGGCGAGTACCTACGCAAAGAAGACCGGCTGAATCAGAGTCCGGATTCATTGCGGCAGACTGTGCCGGATTGAGTAAGGTTCCATAACAAAAAGCCCCGAAGAATCGGGGCTCTTTGTTTTTTTGCAAACAGATGAATGCTACTTCAACTTCTCGATGCCCAGCATTTTCATGATGCTGCCCTCATAGAAAGGTTCGGAGCTGCCTTTCTTCATTTTGCGAATGAAGTATTTCTCGAAAGCAACTTTCGCCAGATGCACCCATTTCCCTTCAGTAAACCAGTTGACATTGCGCGGTGGAATTTGCGGGATGGCCACAAAAGCCACACCACTATCACCAAAGTCGGCCAGACAAACCGCATTCCAAGTCGCTTCCCGATCAGCCGGTCGGCCAGTCAGATCGGCGTGAATATTATGTACGGTGGCGGTCACCATGGATTCGATCATGTAGCCTGTCTTGGGGGTACCGACCGGGACCGGGGTCGCCTCAACCGGCGGAATGGCAACACACACACCAACCGCGAAGATGTTCTTGTATTTTTGATTGCGCTGATGCTTGTCCACGGTGACAAAGCCGCGTGCCTGAACCAGTCCCTCAATACCGAAAACTGCATCGACACCCTTGAAGGATGGCAACATCATGCTGTAGTTGAACGGTAATTCATGGTTTTTCTTTTCCTGCCCCATGTCATCATATTCGGTGACAAACATCTTGCCGGCTTCGACTCTGGTTACCTTGGCGTTACAGATCCACTTGATGTGCTTGTCACGCATCGCCGATTCCATGATGCCTTTGGAATCACCCACACCACCCAAGCCCAGATGACCGATATAGGGCTCCGAGGTGACAAAGGTCATCGGTACCTTGTCACGGATCTTGCGTCGGCGCAGATCGGTTTCCATGATGAAGGCATACTCATACGCCGGGCCAAAACAGGATGCCCCCTGCACAGCACCCACAACGATCGGTCCCGGATTACTACAGAGTTGTTCCCACTCATCATGTGACTTCATTGCATGATCGAGTGTGCAGACAGAATGGGTGAAACCGCCATGTGGGCCAAGGCCTTCCACTTCCTCGAAGGCGAGTTTTGGTCCGGTTGCAATCACCAGGTAGTCGTAGTCGAGCCTTTTTCCGTCATTGAGTTCCAGCTGGTTCTGGTCCGGGTGAACACGTTTTACTCCGGCAGAAAGTAAATCGATACCCTTGCGTTCCAAGTAGCTGCGCATCGGAAATTCAACATGCTTGCGCTCGCGCCACTTGACCGCAGCCCAAGGGTTGGAAGGGGTGAATTGAAATGTTTCGCGATCGGATACGACAGTCACCTTATGCTGTTTGTCCAGTTTTTCGCGCATCTCGTATGCCGCAGGCATTCCGCCAACTCCAGCTCCCATAATCACTATATGTGCCATATCATCCTCAATATTTAACGAATTGATCAGAAAATCTGCGTACTGCCTCGCCCCGCGCATTAGGCACAATCAGCCCGGTGTTGTACATAACCATGTTGGCCACCATGCGATAGCCAGTATGGGTTATCACGTTAGTTATTGCCGTTTCTGGTAGTCCTCTTCACCGTGCTCTTTCGCAAACAGCACGGCTGCCTTGACCCGGGAAGACAAATTCAGCTTATTGAGGATGTGCCGGACATGCTGCTTTACTGTGTCGTAGCTGATATGCAGGGTGAGGGCGATACCCTTGTTGCTTTCCCCCAGTGACAGTAATTGCAGTATTTCGCGCTCACGCTCGGTGAGCAATTTGAGGGAGTTTTTAGCTTCATGTTCCGGGGTATCGCCTTTGAGCAGTTCGATCATTTTGACCGTCATCGAGGGGGCAACAACAAGTTCGCCTGCGGCAACACGTTTTATTGCTTCAACCACCTCATCCGGGGCCATATCCTTGAGCAAATAACCGCGAACCCCCGCGCGTATCGCGTTGCTCAAATCTGTCTCCGAATCGCTCATGGTCAGCATCACTGCGGGAATGGTGCAACCGTTCCTGCGTAATTCTTCGATCATTGCAATACCGTCCATTGGCTTCATTCGCAGGTCAACGATGAGCAAATCAGGTTTTTGTTCGATCAGTTTCAGCAACTCTTCCAATGAACCGACTGCTCCCAGCACCTCAATGTCGTAGCAGTTGGAAAGTAATTCGCTCAATCCGCTACGACACAGGCTCTGGTCATCGATCATGGCCACTTTCAACTTCTCACTCATGCAGCTCTCTCCAATCTGCTCCCGGTTCCGGGAAATATAGTTGTACGCAGGTTCCCAATCCTTTGGTGCTTTCCACCCGGATTTCGCCCCCGATATTTTGTGCCCGTTCACGCATAATGGTAATGCCATAGTGACCTTCAACGGGCGAAAAGGTACCAATTCCATTGTCCTCAACGCTAAAAACAAAATAACCGTACAGTTGATCGACAATCAGGCGGGCGTGGCTGGCATTTGAATGTTTGGCGATATTCGAGAGTGCCTCGCGCACAATGTTATACACCTGAATTTCATACTCAAGAGGCAGATCGAGATCGGCGACATGAATCGAGGATTCGAGCAGGATATCGTGTTTTGCACGGAATTCCGCCGCCAGTGTATGCAGTGCTTTGAGCAGGCCGGCCGGATCCATTTCACTACGAAAGTCGGTAATCAACGAGCGAATTGCTTTCTGGCTGATTTCCAGCGCATCATCCAGTTCGCCCGTGTATTTTTTGACCATCAATTCATTTTTGTTGCGGACTGCCCCATCCAACAACCGTGTTCTCATCCGGGCAAAATTAAGTGTTTGTGCCAGCGAATCATGAATTTCATTCGCGATTGACTGCCGCTCTCGTAGTAGTTCGGCGCGTTTCCCCTCGCGGTTAGATTTTACATATTCAATCAGCGAGCTGAGTAATTCGGCATAGACAGCGGCCAAACTTGCTGTTTTGCCGGAAGATGATTTGGGTGAGTCAAAGAACAAGGTAAAAACACCCAGCAGGAGGCCGGGTGAACTGGTGCTTTCAAGCGGTATTGAAAGTGCGGAGCGGCACTTTTTGTGTGGTGTATCGCCATACATTGATTCGCATGCTTCTATGTCTGTCACGCACAAACCACGGCGGAAAGTATCACGGCAGCAGTTTTCACAAGATAATTCGGCTATCAACTCCGGCCCGGTTTCTTCATCAGTCAATCCTACTGCGCTGATAACTTTCAACGTTTGCTCATCGGGGAGGAGCACACGAATCGACCCGGCCCCGGCCTGCGTCAGATTGATCGCCGATTCGAGATAGGTATTCAGTAGCTTCCTGAAATCATTGGGGCGTACAGTCTGAACTTGTTCTTCAACACAGGTGTCGACACCACCGTTCAGTCCAGGCGGGTTGAATTCAGGCTCATGTACCCAGAAAAATTCAGTGGTACTGAGTTTTTTCAACTTTTTGCTCATTTTGCTCCGGAGTCGTCGTCCATTGTTTGGATTTATGGTCGCTAGGCTCATTCGATAAGTGCTACAGATTTACAGGTTATGATGCTTTGCCTTAAATTTCAACCAAAAGTCCCATATCCAATACCCGCCAGACCACTCTCAAGCAGTAGAATTCCCCTACTGCATAGCCTGAATGGGGGCATATTGAATTACCCGATAACTCGCCGGTCACAAGCTATTTGCCACCCACATGCCGCATCATGGGAAGGCGTTCGCTTGCACCGGCGACTATGACTCGGTATGCCACGGCCACAGCCATGCTGCCCATGTTGACAAGCAGAAGCATATCAAGAACGGCGAGTGCTGGCCGATCTATCCAGCATGACTTTTGAAATACGTAACTACCGGAGGCTAGATGAGCGCTTCTATCGCAACCCATCAGACCGCCTTGTCGTCGGCGGCGGCATCAGCGGCATTACTTCAGCTAGAAGCAGCCGAATGCGGCAAACAGGTAACTCTCGCCGAGCGTAATACCAGCTTGAGGGTGCGTACCGCGTTGCTGAATCGCTATTTTCCAAAGATATGCCACCCCACCTGCGGACTGGAGATCAATCTGCGCCGCCTCAAGGGCAACCGCAATCTGCGGGTAATGACGCAGACTGAAGTCGTCTCGGTGACCGGGACGCGCGTAGGCCATGGCATGTGATTCAGCCGAAGAAATTGTAGGACATCGCCGGGAGGTGAGGGAGCTATAATCCACATCCCCGCAACCTGAACTGCAAGGAGCAACCATGCAACACCTCAATCCAAAAGAAGCCTTTGACTTTCTGAAAGAAAATCCGGAGGCGGTATTCATCGATGTACGCAGCGAGATGGAATATATGTTTGTCGGCCATCCGCGCGGCTCAATCCTGATTCCATGGGTGGATGGCCCGGACTGGGAAATCAACCCGATGTTTGTCGCGCATGTGCGAAAGGCAGCCAGTGTCAACCGTCCCGTAGTCCTGATCTGCCGTTCCGGTCGCCGTTCAGCCGATGCCGGGCTGGCACTGGAGAATGCCGGCATCAAAGATATTTACAATGTCGAACATGGATTTGAGGGGGATCTCGACGAGACTCATCACCGCAACTCACATAATGGCTGGCGTTTTGAGGGGCTGCCTTGGGCGCAGACTTAATAAAGAGTAATGTTCGTTACATTGGCTAACACAGAAGAGAGCATGTGATGGATGTTCAGGATTTTACGGACAGGGAACAGAAGCTTACATCCTCCTTGCTGCTGGAACGTTATGGCAGATTCGTCCCCTTGCAGCTTGCCGATAGCGAGCTGCAATTTGGTTCGATCCTGGTGACATCAGCCTTTGCCCGACCCTCTACTGGAGCGAACGCGGCGCGCATTTTGTTGTATGCAAAGCCGGGGAACGGCGGTATCGCTACCAGTTCTTCTATTCCGAGGCCGGCCAATATGGCACTGGCCACGACGAATATGACGAACTGGAAACCTGCGTCATCACTTTATTGCAGGTACAGTCGGATCATGAACGGCAGCTTGCAAATATTTCTTCGGGAGCTACCACCGCCAGTTTTGGAGATTCAAATTACGATGGCCCATTGATGATTTAAACTTGACGGACCGGGCCGGACATCCATAATTTTCTATACTCAAAGTGGTTTGCTGACTTGCATGATGCCGGCATCCTCTGCATGCGGTTTGATGGTAAAACCCATGCGGTTCATCAGCTTGAGCATGTTGTGGTTATGGCTCAACACCTCGCCTTCGATAACCTCCAGACCTTTTGAGCGCGCAGCTTCCATCAGGGCGATCATAAGTCGCTGCCCCAGTCCCTTTCCGGCAATACTATTGGCCACCACCAGCGCGAATTCGCAACTCAACCCGTCCGGATTAATGGCATAGCGTGCGACTCCAAGTTCCGTTTCCGGGGTTTGATCCTGCGTCACTGCGACCAATGCCATTTCCCGGCTGTAGTCGATTTGAGTCAGTCTGGCCAACATCTCCTCAGTCAATTCCTGCACACTATTCATGAAGCGGAAGTACTTCGATTCGTCTGACAGGTCGTGTACAAAACGTTTGACCAAATCGGCATCTTCGGGGCGGATGGGGCGAATAACGATGTCTGTTCCATCTGCCAATTGCCATTGGTTCACCAGATGGGTGGGGTAGGGGTAGATTGCCATATGGGCGTAACGGTCGGTGCCGGGTTGGCGGTATTCAACCACCACCCGGGCATCGGCGGCGAGTGCCCCGTGTTCGTCCAGAATCAACGGGTTGATATCCATTTCCCTGAGCAGTGGAAGTTCGCACACCATCTCAGACACCCGTAGCAGTACATCTTCCAAAGCCTCCATATTTGCGGGAGTCATGTTGCGAAAGGCGCCCAGCATTCCGGCGACGCGTGTGCCATGGATTAGTTCACGAGCCAGAAAACTGTTCAGAGGCGGCAGTGCGACCGCGCGATCTCCCATGATCTCAACTGACGTTCCTCCTGCGCCAAAAGTAATGACCGGGCCGAACACGGGGTCGGTGGTAACTCCAATCATGAGTTCACGGCCATTGGCTTTGACGATCATCGGCTCGATGGAGATACCGTCAACTCTGGCGCTGGGCCGGTTGAGTTGAACACTGTCAATGATGTGCTGGTAGGCGGCACGCACTTCATGTGCATTGCGCAGGTTGAGCATTACTCCACCCGCATCACTTTTGTGGGAAAGGTCCGGCGAATTGACTTTCATCGCCACCGGGAAACCAAATTGCTGCGCAATCAACAGTGCCTCGTTCGGTGAATGGGCAACCATGGTACGTGCCACAGGAATATTGAAAGAGGCCAAGAGTGCCTTGGATTCCATTTCCGACAATACCTTGCGGTGTTCCTGCAAGGCACCCTCGATGATCAGGCGCGCGCTTTCCACATCCGGTTCGTCATGGTGTGAGAAGGGTCCAGGCATCTGCATCAGCAGTTTCTGGTTACGGTAATAGGCGGACAGATGGGAAAAAACATCCACCGCCGGTTCCGGTGTACGGAAGTGGGGCCGATGCGCCTTGGCGAAGGCTTCACGCGCCTTCGCAACTTGAATCTCTCCCATCCAGCAGGTCAGGAGCGGTTTGCTGTGACTATTCGCGAGTTCGATCATTGCCTGTGCCGATTCCAGCGGTTTGGTCATGGCCTGCGGTGTAAGGATGGCCAATACACCATCAACATTTTCATCATCCAGACAGGCTTTGACCGCATGGTGGTAGCGGTCAGCCTGCGCATCACCGATGATGTCCACCGGATTGCTGTGTGGCCAGTTCAAGGGCAGGTGCTGGTTCAGACTTTCGATGGTGGCTTCTGAAAGTGTGGCCATGGACAAACCCAGATCGGCTGCACGGTCGGTTGCCATCACGCCGGGACCGCCACCGTTGGTGACGATGGCCAGCCGATTGCCGATTGGGCGAAAACCGCAGGAAAGTGCTTTGGCAGCGGTGAACAACTGCGTGACGGTTTTCACGCGAACCACGCCGGCACGGCTGACTGCCGCATCAAACACGTCATCTGCGCCAACCAATGAAGCCGTATGTGACATTGCCGCTTTGGAGCCTGCCGCATGCCGGCCAACTTTGACCAGAATCACCGGTTTGATGCGGGCTGCGGCGCGTAAGGCACTCATGAAACTGCGCGCATTGCGGATGCCTTCGATGTACATCAGGATGCTGCTGGTAAGCGGGTCCGACACCAGATAATCAAGGATTTCACCAAAATCGACATCCGTCGAAGAACCCAGCGAAACGACACTCGAAAAACCGACATCGTTGCTTTGAGCCCAATCCAGAATCGCGGTACACAGCGCGCCGGACTGGGAGACGAAGGCGATGCTGCCCGTGTTTGCCCCCCCTTTGTTGAAGGTCGCATTCAGGCCGATTGATGGACGCATGATGCCCAAACAGTTGGGGCCGATCAGCCGTATTCTGAAACGGCGAGCCACCTCGAGCAGCTCTTTTTCCAGCGCTACACCCTCCGGCCCTGCTTCGCCAAATCCGGCGGTGATGATGATTGCCGCCTTGACCCCATGCAATCCGCATTCCTCCAGAATGCCCGGAACGGTCTGCGGGGGGGTGGCAACTACAACCAACTCTACCGGTTCGCCAATTTCTCTGATTGAAGAGTAAGCATGCTGCCCCTGTACCTCGG
The DNA here is from genome assembly GCA_002421915.1 of Gallionellaceae bacterium UBA6222. Taxonomy (GTDB): domain Bacteria; phylum Pseudomonadota; class Gammaproteobacteria; order Burkholderiales; family Gallionellaceae; genus Sideroxyarcus. The sequence goes on along the minus strand of DISA01000057.1, from coordinate 143,558 downwards.
CGTTCTTTGCATTGATTGGGTAAAGCTTTCCCTCGAAACCGCATTGCAGCATGTTCTGAAAAACGATCTGGCCGACCGAATCAGGCCGATCACTGGCACCAAAAACCGCAACGGATTTTGGTGCAAAAAGTGGATTGAGATAGTGTTTGCCCATAAGCCGTTGCCATGAAGTTGGAGGTCTGCAGATACGCCGCTATGATAGCACCGGAATATGACTGCAATTTAACGGAGCCACTTGTGCAAACAGCCTACATCAGCCATCCCCTGTGCCTGAAGCATGATATGGGCGCCCACCACCCTGAATGTCCAGCCCGTATTCATGCGATTGAGGATCAACTCATTGCTTCTGGATTGTTCGGGTACTTGCAACATCACCAAGCACCAGAGGTGACCCGTGAACAGTTACTACGGGTACATGCTGCCGGCTATTTGGATGAGATTTTTGCTGCCTCACCAAAAGAAGGCTTGGTAGCTCTGGATGGAGATACCCTCATGAATCCTTTTACCTATCCTGCGGCGCTACGTGCCGCAGGCGCGGTGGTGATAGCCGTTGACTTGGTTATGGCGGGACTGGTGGAGAATGCTTTCTGTAACATCCGCCCCCCCGGGCATCATGCCGAACGGGGGAGAGCGATGGGATTTTGCATCTTCAACAACATCGCTGTCGGCACAGCACACGCCATGGCTCAACACGGACTAAAACGTGTCGCCATTGTGGATTTTGATGTGCATCACGGCAATGGCACCGAGGAAATTTTTGCAACAGACCAACGCGTCATGCTGTGCTCGACCTTCCAGCATCCGTTTTATCCATACAGCGGTTCGGAAAGCGCGAGTGACCACATCATCAACGTGCCTTTGAAGGCAGGAGCCAGTGGGATGGAATTCAGGTCAGCGGTAACCAAACACTGGTTACCCGCACTGGAACGGTTCAAACCCGAATTCATCATGATCTCGGCAGGATTTGATGCACACCGCGAAGATGATATGTCCTCACTCGGTTTGGTCGAGGCTGACTATGCCTGGGTAACGGAACAGATACAGGATATTGCGGTCCGTTATGCGGGCGGGCGCATTGTCTCGGCGTTGGAGGGGGGATACGAACTGCACGCGCTGGGCAGGAGTGCGACTGCGCATGTCAAACAACTGAGCGGGCTCTGACTGAGATCGCCCATGTTGGCTTGGTTATTTGGCGACTTGCTTTTCGCGGATTTCGTCCAGCGTCTTGCAGTCGATACACAAAGTTGCGGTCGGTCGGGCCTCCAGCCGATTCAAACCGATCTCCACCCCGCAGTTGTCGCAATAGCCGTAATCATTGGCATCAATTCTTGCCAGCATCTTGTCGATATTTTTGATGAGTTTGCGCTCCCGGTCGCGATTGCGTAATTCCAGACTCATGTCCGACTCTTGCGTTGCTCGATCATTGGGATCGGCGAAAACGGTGGCTTCATCCTGCATGGTATGCACGGTACGATCGATATCCTGTCCCAAGCTCTGTTTGATTCCGGCCAGCATGGCACGAAAATGGGCCAGCTGTTTCGGATTCATGTATGCCTCACCCTTTTTGGCTTTATACGGGACGGCTGTTTTGTTTAGTTGCACTGGCATTTGCTTATTCTCCAAGAAAGGCTGAAATTTTTGCGCGCGCTTTAATACCAGAAAGCGTTTGCCATCGCAACATTAAAGTTCGCAAGGATCGGGTTCATATAACACTGACTCCCTGTTTTTCAAGCATATTAATCAATGCAATCAAAGGTAATCCGATCAGCGCATTGGGGTCGCTGCCTTCAATTCGTTCAATCAGTGCGATACCTAACCCTTCGGACTTTGCACTACCGGCACAATGGTAGGGTTGCTCCTTATGCAGATAGCGCTCTATTTGACCGTCGGTCAGTGGGCGAAACTTTACGCTGGTTTCGATGACCTCTGACTGTATCTGGCCAGTCTCGGCATCCAGCAAACTCAATGCAGTATGGAAGATGACGGTATTGCCGCGCATGGCCATTAACTGCCGCACGGCATTTTCGTGGGTGATGGGCTTGCCGAGCTGTGCGCCGTTCAGGAGTGCCACTTGGTCGGAACCGATAATTAAGGCATCCGGGAACTGATGAACAACGGCACGCGCCTTCAATTCGGCCAGCCGTAACGAGGTTTGCCTGGCCTCTTCCCCGGGTAACGGAACTTCCTCAACTTCTGGTGCGGATGTCAGGAAGGGAATTTGCAGAGTAGAGAGGAGCTGGCTCCTGTATATGGACGTGGAAGCCAGAACGATTGTTTTGCTGTTCAAGATATTCCTTGTTACGCGGCTTTGACATAGGGGGGGCGAATATATATCATGCGCGCCTCATGTTTGCACGGCCTTTGATCGATGGCGTGGACTTTGCCTTAAATGGCAAGGAGTTGCGCGGAAATGTGGCGCTTGGTGCGCTGCCCAGACTGGGAGATGTACTGGCGGACTCGCAGGGAGATATTGCGTTTGCGTTGTGCGGTTTCAAAGACGGTGACCGCCTGTTGTTGCAGATTGAGCTATCGGGCAACTGCCGCTTGCGGTGCCAGCGCTGTCTCGGGGAGCTGGTTTATCCAGTTGCCATCACAGCATCTTTGCACTTGGTGCCCGCTGGACGGATTGAAGAAGTCGATACGGACGATGAGATTGAGTGTATCGAGGCATCGTCTGAAATTGATGTGCTGTCGCTGGTAGAGGATGAACTGTTATTAGGGATTCCTTATTCACCCAGACATCCTGAAGGTGAATGCGCGGCACAAGTAAACGAATTAACACAGTCTGCCAACCCGTTTGCAGTACTGGCAGACATTAACAAGAAGCAGTAACACATTTTTAAGGAGTCATCATGGCAGTTCAGCAAAACAAGAAATCCCCGTCCAAGCGCGGTATGCATCGTGCGCACGACTTCCTGACCAGCCCAGCCCTGGCAGTGGAACCTTCCACTGGTGAACCCCACCTGCGTCACCATATTAGCCCCAGCGGTTACTATCGCGGCAAGAAGGTAGTCAACACCAAAGGCGAATAGGCCATTGCGGGATCTTCAAGCCGCGTCTTGTCAGGTTAGGGCGCGGCATGCCTTGTATTTTCCCTTTCCAAGGAACGCCAAGTGGATGTAACGATAGCCATTGACGCCATGGGCGGCGACCACGGAGTGTGCGTCACTGTCCCGGCGGCGATTTCCTATCTGCAAAAATATCAGTCGGACAAGGTAATTCTGGTCGGCTTGGCCGACAAGATAGCGGAGGAAATGCGCACCGCAGGGATTGCTGCAGTTCATCCCCGTTTGACTGTTCACGCCGCAACGGAAGTTGTTGGTATGGATGAGCAGCCTCAATCCGCCTTGCGTGGCAAGAAGGATTCCTCCATGCGGGTTGCGATCAACCTCGTTAAGAATGGAGGGGCTGCTGCCTGCGTCAGCGCGGGTAATACCGGTGCGCTGATGGCAACCGCACGCTATGTGCTGAAAACACTCCCGGGAATTGATCGTCCCGCTATCGCCTCCTTTCTGCCAACTCGAAAAGGCCAAGTCTGCATGCTTGATCTTGGTGCCAATGTGGATTGCACCGCCGAACACCTGTTGCAGTTCGCCCTGATGGGCAGTACGCTGGTATCGGCACTTGAACATCGCGAAAACCCCAGCGTTGGATTACTCAATATCGGCAGCGAAGCGATCAAAGGTAATGACGTGGTCAAACAGGCTGCAGAACTGCTTCAGGACAGTGACTTGAATTTTTATGGGAATGTTGAAGGCAATGACATCTTTAACGGTGTCACTGATGTTGTGGTTTGTGACGGTTTTGTCGGAAATGTGGCGCTCAAGACCGCTGAAGGGGTGGCAAAAATGATGGGCGGCTTCCTTAAAGAAGGATTCAGCCGCAGCATGCTCACTAAAATCGCCGCAGTGGTCGCTCTGCCAATTCTCAAGGCATTCAAGAACAGGTTGGATCATCGGCGCTACAACGGCGCAAGTTTTCTCGGATTGAAGGGGATTGTGGTAAAAAGCCACGGCTCTGCTGACGAGTTTGCTTTTTTGTGTGCCATCGAGCGCGCCGCGGAAGAAGCGCGCGGTGGGATGTTGGCTCATATCAGCGAGCACGTCGAAAAATGGCATCATGCCCGCCAGTCAAATTAGGAGAGCACTTTGATTTACTCCAGAATTATCGGTACCGGAAGCTATCTGCCTGCAAAAACCCTGACCAATTATGATCTCGAAAAGATTGTCGAGACTTCGCATGACTGGATTGTGTCCCGTAGCGGAATTGAGGAGCGCCACTTTGCGGCTGAAGGCGAAATGGCCAGTGATCTGGCACTTCATGCCAGCCGCAAGGCGATCGAGGCGGCGGATATCAGTGCGGGCGAAATCGACCTGATTGTTGTCGCCACCACCTCGCCGGATATGCCATTCCCCGGCACAGCCTGCATTTTGCAGGATAAGCTCGGAATTAAAAATGGGTGTGCGGCCTTCGATATGCAAGCAGTTTGCGGGGGTTTTGTCTTTGCCCTGAATACGGCTGATCTATATATCCGGGGTGGGCAGGCGCGCACGGTACTGGTTGTGGGGACTGAAGTACTGTCTCGCATGCTTGACTGGAAAGATCGCGCCACCTGTGTACTGTTCGGAGATGGGGCAGGTGCTGTCATTTTGCGTGCTTCGGGGCAGCCAGGAATCATTGCCGCTAAACTTCACGCCGACGGTTCATACCGCAATATGTTGACGGCGAACCCCTTGATCAACATGGATGGTAAAGCGGTATTCAAATTTGCAGTCAATGTGCTGGCTGATGTTGTTGATGAATTACTGGAAGACCAGAAACTGGTTGGCACTGATATCGATTGGCTGGTACCCCATCAAGCCAATATTCGCATCATTGAAGCCACAGCCAAAAAACTCGGGCTGGGAATGGAGCATGTGGTCGTGACTGTCGCCAAACACGGCAATACATCGGCAGCTTCAATTCCGCTTGCTTTGGACACCGCAGTGCGCGATGGCCGGATCAAACCGGGACAAAAGGTTCTGATTGAGGCCATAGGTGGTGGTTTTACCTGGGGCGCCGCGCTTATTAATTGGTAGGTTGAGACATGACACGATTCGCTTTCGTTTTCCCCGGTCAGGGTTCGCAGTCGCAAGGCATGATGGACGGCTATGCCGAGTTTGGTGCAGTGCGAGATACTTTTACTGAAGCTTCTGATGTGCTGAAACAGGATATGTGGCAACTGGTCACGATCGGCACCGATGCCGATTTGAATGCTACGGTGAACACGCAACCGCTCATGCTGACCGCCGGTGTGGCAGTTTACCGTGCCTGGTTGTCCCAGCATGGAGCACGGCCAGCCATCATGGCCGGACACAGTCTGGGGGAATACACTGCACTGGTCGCTGCGGGTGCGTTGAGCTTTGCCGATGCATTGCCTTTGGTTCGTTACCGCGCCCAGTGTATGCAGGAAGCCGTACCAGAAGGCAAGGGCGGTATCGCTGCTATCCTCGGGCTAGAGGACGATGTGGTGCGTGCCGCATGTGCCGAAGGTGCGCAAGGCGAAGTGCTGGAAGCGGTAAATTACAATTCACCGGGGCAAGTGGTGATTGCCGGTGATCGTGCTGCTGTAGAGCGCGGTATGGCCATCGCCAAAGCCAAGGGCGCCAAACGCGCCTTGATGTTGCCGATGAGTGTGCCGTCCCATTGCAGTCTGCTGCGAGGAGCTGCAGAAAAATTGCGCTCCCATCTGGAGGAGGTGGCGGTTCATACACCATCTATTCCGGTTGTACATAACGCGGATGTCGCTACGCATAGCGATGCTGCCTCCATCAAGGATGCGCTGGTGCGCCAGCTGTTTTCGCCGGTGCGCTGGGTCGAGACTATCCAGCTCTTCGGCCGGCTGGGAATGACACATAATGCCGAATGTGCGCCCGGGAAAGTGCTGGCCGGTTTGAACAAACGCATCGACACCACCCAGCAGGCGTTGGCGATCAATGATGGCGGTGCCTTGAAAGCCGCACTGGCCGCACTGGCTTAAAGAGGAGAGGCAAATGGCACTGCATGGAAAAACCGCATTGGTCACCGGCGCTTCACGCGGGATCGGTCAGGCGATTGCACTTGAACTTGGCAAGCAGGGGGCCACCGTCATCGGTACCGCGACCACTGAAAAGGGTGCGCAAGCCATCAGTGATTACCTGACCCAAGCCGGTGTATCCGGGTGGGGGCTGATACTTGACGTTAATGATCCGGTGCAAATCGAACAAGGGCTTGTCGCTCTTCGCGCGCAATTCGGCGAGGTGGCAATTCTGGTGAACAATGCCGGCATCACCAAAGACAATTTGCTCGCTCGCATGACCGACGAAGAGTGGGATGATGTGCTGGCGACCAACCTCAAGTCGGTTTTTCGTCTTTCCCGCACCGTGCTGCGCGGGATGATGAAAGCCAGAGCGGGGCGTATCATCAACATTTCTTCCGTGGTTGGCAGTATGGGAAATCCCGGACAAGCCAACTATGCCGCCTCCAAGGCCGGTATGGCCGGCTTTTCCAAGTCTCTGGCACAAGAGATTGGCAGCCGCAATATCACAGTAAACTGTGTTGCACCCGGTTTCATCGATACCGATATGACGCTGGCACTGGGTGAGGAACAGCGTGCCAAACTGGTGGAGCATGTCCCCTTGAGGCGGTTGGGATTGCCTGCGGATGTTGCGGCAGCGGTGGCTTTCCTGGCGGGCCCGGGTGCGGCCTACATCACGGGCGTGACCCTGCACGTGAATGGCGGAATGTATATGGAATAGGGTGGTTTTGAATTCGGTGCGAATTTGGTAGAATGCCCGCGCTTTTTGAACTTTAACTTTAAGGGAGTCATGCAATGTCCAACAACGAACAACGTGTCAAGAAGATCGTCGCAGAGCAATTGGGTGTGAACGAGTCAGAAGTAAAAAACGAATCCTCGTTCGTGAATGACCTGGGTGCAGATTCCCTGGATACGGTGGAACTGGTGATGGCGCTGGAAGAAGAGTTCGGAGTTGAAATTCCTGATGAAGATGCGGAAAAAATTACGACCGTCCAGCAAGCTCTGGATTATGTAAATACGCATTCCAAGTAATTTGGTAGAATTTTCATGAACATCGGAGTCCAGTTTGACTAAACGTAGAGTCGTGGTAACCGGCCTTGGGGCCGTTACACCAGTCGGAGTTGGTGTGGCGGCAACGTGGAAGGGTATCGTTGCCGGGAAGTCCGGTATCGGTCGTATCACTCATTTCGATGCATCGGCATTTGCCTGTCAGATCGCCGGTGAAGTCAAAGACTTCGACGCCACCCAATATATCCCCGCCAAGGATGCGAGACGCATGGACCGGTTCGTGCATCTCGGCTTGGCCGCCGGCATCGAGGCATTCAAGGATTCCGGGCTGGAAGTCACTGAAGCGAATGCTGAACGCATCGGTGTTTGCATTGGGTCCGGAATCGGAGGATTGCCTTCCATCGAGGAAACCCAGAATGATTATCTTGCCGGAGGACCGCGCAAAATTTCCCCATTCTTCATTGCCGGCACCATCATCAATATGATTTCCGGCAATCTCTCGATAATTTATGGCCTGAAAGGCCCGAACTTTGCGGTGGTATCGGCGTGTTCGACCGGGACCCACAGCATTGGCGAAGCTATGCGCATGATCCAGTACGGGGATGCCGATGTGATGGTGGCGGGTGGCGCAGAGTCTTCCGTTTCTCCTTTGGCCATTGGCGGGTTTGCCGCGTCACGTGCGCTGTCCACCCGCAATGATGATCCTGCAACAGCCAGTCGTCCGTGGGATAAGGAACGCGACGGTTTCGTGCTGGGTGAAGGGGCGGGTGTGCTGGTACTTGAGGAATATGAACATGCCAAAGCGCGTGGCGCGAAAATATACGCCGAGCTTGCAGGTTATGGGATGAGCGCCGATGCCTACCACATTACAGCACCCAGTATGGACGGGCCAAAACGCAGCATGCTTAATGCGCTGTGTGATGCGGGATTATCACCTTCAGATGTTCAATACATCAATGCCCACGGTACTTCAACGCCGCTTGGTGACAAGAATGAGACCGACGCGATCAAGGCCGCTTTTGGTGAGCACACGAAAGAGCTGGTGGTAAATTCGACAAAATCAATGATTGGCCATCTGCTGGGAGGCGCTGGCGGCGTTGAATCCCTGTTCTGTGTACTTGCCCTGCATCATCAGATATCACCGCCGACCATCAATATCTTTGAACAAGATCCGGACTGCGACCTCGATTACTGTGCAAACACGGCGAGGAGAATGAATATCGACGTGGCCATGAATAACAACTTCGGGTTCGGTGGGACGAACGGTACGCTGGTGTTTCGCAAAATTTGATACATGACCGCGATGCTGGTCAACGGACTGCCAAGCAACTGCATACATACCGAAGACCGTGGCCTGTCATATGGTGATGGCGTATTCCGTACCCTGCGCGTACGCCAAGGCAAGCCACTGAACTGGCAGCGTCACTTTGCGAAGTTGCGGCATGACTGCAACGCCATGGTTCTCGATTGCCCTGACCAAGATATTCTCCTGGATGAAATCTGTCAGTTGTCCGCAAACCGGGCGGAGGCGGTCGCAAAGATCATCATTACCCGCGGCTGCGGCAAACGCGGCTATGCCGCACCTATGACCGGCAGCCACACTCGGGTCGTCAATTGTCAGCCTCTCCCACAGTATCCGGCGGAACTCTATGTTGCAGGCATCCAGACCCAAGTTTGCAGCATAAAACTGGGGCATCAGTCCGCCTTGGCTGGAATCAAGCACCTCAACCGTCTTGAAAATGTATTGGCCGCCTCAGAATGCCATAAGGCTGGGCTACACGAAGGTTTGCTTGAAGACGAAGATAGGGCAGTGATTGGCGGAACACGATCGAACCTTTTTCTTGTGCGCCACGGAACTCTCCACACCCCCGAATTGAGTTTGTGCGGGGTGGCCGGCGTGCAACGGGAACGTGTACTGGACTGGGCGGATCAGCATGCCACCGAGTGCAAAATCAGGCGCTTGCAGATTACAGACTTGCTTGCCGCAGAAGAAGTCTTTCTGGTGAATAGCTTGTTCGGATTATGGTCGATCCGGGAATTTCCCGGATATCTTCGCACCGAACATCCCGTTGCCACGCGGATTCGGAATTGGCTGGATAAAGATGAAGTGTAGCTCGAAACTTATCATTGGACTCGCGCTTGCCATGCTCGTATTGGCGGGTATTGTGCTCGATTTTGCCTATTCACCGATACAGTTACCGCGAACACCGCTCGAATTTTCACTCAAACCGGGAAGTAGCTTGAAAAGTGCCGCCATTCAGATGAAGCAGGCAGGTGCCCTCGCGGACGACTCCTCGTTTGTATTGCTTGCCAGACTGCTCGGCAAGACACGGCAGATCAAGTTCGGAAACTACCAATTGGGCAAGCCACTTTCCCGTCTTGAATTGCTGGATATGATCAGCTCAGGTCGTTCCGAGCAAAGTCAGTTGACTGTCATCGAAGGAATAACATTTCAGGAATTGCGTGCGTTATTGAACACACATCCCAAATTGGGGCATGACAGCGTGAACCTGTCCGAGCAAGAGTTATTGAAACGCATCGGTGCAATTGAGAGTGTAGCGGAAGGACTTTTCTTTCCAGATACTTATAATTTTTCTAGCGGAAGCAGTGACTTGCGTGTATTACAACGCGCCTACCAGCTCATGCAGCAACACCTTGCCCAAGCATGGGAACAGCGTGATACTGACCTCCCTCTCGCCACCCCCTACCAAGCACTAATTCTGGCTTCGATCATTGAGAAAGAAACTGGGCGGGGGGAAGACCGCGCCATGATTGCTGCAGTTTTCATTAATCGCTTGAAAATCGGGATGCGCTTGCAAACCGACCCAACAGTCATCTACGGAATTGGTGAGCGGTTTGACGGTAATTTGCGCCGACGCGATCTGACTGCCGATACCCCGTACAATACCTACACTCGGAACGGTCTGCCCCCAACGCCAATATCCCTGCCTGGATTGGAGTCTTTGCAAGCAGTAACCCACCCGGCACAGAGCAAGGCGCTATATTTCGTGGCGAAGGGGGATGGCAGCTCCCATTTTTCAAACTCTCTGTCTGAACACAATACGGCAGTCAATCGATATCAGCTGAAATGAGCAAGGCGAAATTTATTACTTTTGAAGGCGTAGATGGGGCAGGGAAGAGCACCCATCTTGCGTGGTTCACGGACGCCTTGCGCCAGCGCGGCATCGATCTGTTGCTGACGCGCGAACCCGGCGGCACTCCACTCGGCGAGAAATTACGGGAGATCCTGCTGCACGAACCCATGCACGCCGAAACTGAGGCGATGCTAATGTTTGCGGCACGGCGCGAACATATTGAACAAGTGATCCGCCCCGCCCTGCAGCGCGGTATTTGGGTAATTTCAGACCGTTTCAGCGATGCCAGTTTCGCCTATCAAGGCGGTGGCAGGGGCGTATCTATCGCCAAACTGGAACAGCTTGAACAGTGGGTTCAGGGTGAATTGCAGCCTGATCTCACTTTGCTGTTCGATATTCCGATCGAGGTGGCGCGCCGTCGGTTGGCCAACAGTCCCAATTTGGATCGTTTTGAGCAAGAGCAAGGAGAATTCTTTCAGCGCGTCCGTCAAGCTTATTTGGATCAAGCTGCAAGAGTGCCACATCGTTTTTACGTCATCCGTGCAGAAAACACCATTCACGAAGTTCAGCAAGAACTTTCAAGAATTATCTCAATACTATGATATGATTCAACTATATCCATGGCAGTTAACATCATGGCAAGCGCTACAGGGGTTACGCAAGCGCTTGCCGCACGCCTTGTTGCTGAAGGGTGTCCAAGGAATCGGAAAGCTGGATTTGGCGCTAAATTTTGCCCGTTCTCTGTTATGCGAAAAGACCGGAGTCGATGGCGCAGCCTGCGGGACGTGTAACTCTTGCCGTTGGTTCGAACAGGACAGCCACCCAGATTTTCGATTTATTCAGCCCGATGTACTGAATCTTGAGGACGAGGGGGAAGTTAAAGCAGGCGGTAAAAAGCCTTCCCGTGAAATATCGGTGGACCAGATTCGGGACTTGGCGCTTTTTTCCAACCTGTCTTCCCACTGCGGTGGCTACCGCATTGTTCTGATTCACCCGGCAGAGGCAATGAACAACAATGCTGCCAACTCATTGCTCAAAACTCTGGAGGAGCCGACAGCCAATCTCTTATTCTTACTGGTTGCACACAAGCCGCAACAGCTCTTACCGACTATTCTTAGTCGTTGCCAGAGCATCAGCCTACCAACACCAACCCGCGTGGCAGGTGTAACTTGGTTGACCGAACAAGGTATACACGATCCAGAACAGGCGCTGGCACAAACGGGATTCGCGCCCCTCCAAGCGTTGTCATGGGCGGAATCTGGGGAGGGGGCAGAAGAGCGCAGAATTCTCCTTGATGTCATTTCTCAACCCTCCCGGCTGGAACCATTGTCTCTGGTCGATAATCTGCAACGCAGTGCGCCGGTTCATATCATTCACTGTCTGCAGCAGTGGTGCCACGACTTGGCCAGTATAAAATTGGCTGGATCTGTACGATATTTCCCAGATCACGCATCGACAATCCTAAAATTGGCGGATAGCGCTTCGATTTCAAGTTTGATGGGCTTCCAAAAAGAGCTTCTGGTTGCGCGCCGCGCAGCAAATCACCCATTAAATCAAAGACTTTTTATAGAATCACTATTGCTATCCTACCGCCAACTGTTTGCAGCCTGATCGACTTATGTTTATCGATTCACACTGCCACCTCAATTTCCCCGGCCTGAAAGAAGGTATTGATACCATTCTGACTGATATGAGTGCCAATAATGTTTCGCATGCCTTATGCGTTTCAGTGGATATACCCGGCGCTTTACAGGTTATTGAATTAGCCGATAAGTATAAAAATTTGTATGCATCGGTGGGCATCCATCCTGATTACGAGCTGGATGTTGAACCCACCCAGACAGACATAGTCCACCTAGCGCAACATTCCAAGGTCATAGCAATCGGTGAAACTGGATTGGATTATTACCGGTTGACCGGTAATCTCGAGTGGCAGCGCAATCGTTTCCGTACCCACATCAGAGCTGCCATTGAGTGTGGCAAGCCCCTTATCATTCACACCAGATCGGCTGCAGAAGATACCCTGCGCATCATGCAAGAGGAACGAGCCGGCGTTGCAGGGGGTGTGATGCACTGTTTTACCGAAAGCCTTGAAGTTGCACAGGCAGCCATCGAGCTCGGGTTCTATATTTCATTTTCCGGTATTGTGACCTTTAAGAGTGCGGCCACAGTCAAGGAGGTTGCGCGGCAGGTTCCGTTGGACAGGATATTGATTGAGACCGACGCCCCGTATCTCGCACCCATTCCTTATCGAGGCAAGACTAATCAGCCGGCGTACGTCAAATACGTGGCGGAGGAAATTGCCAAGTTGCGCAACATGGATATCGAAGAGGTTGGAAGTGTTACGTCAGCCAATTTTAGGCGGCTATTCCTTGCCGCTAATGGCTAAATGCTATTTTATATTCGTCGCATAATGTATATTATGTCAAATAATAAACGCTACTACCACACCCTTCCATCCATTACTCTCTAGGGAAAGTAAAAAGCCTGCAGCGAAAACGAGGCAGGCTTTTAGTTGGTGGGTCGTGCGGGGATCGAACCTGCGACAAACGGATTAAGAGTCCGCTGCTCTACCAGCTGAGCTAACGACCCGGAAGAGGCGCGCATTTTATGCGAGCGTCGAAATTTGTCAAGCCAAGACTCATGTTGGGTTATTCACTGGAATTATTTTTCCGGGGTAGAATCCTCCACCGGAACTCCCTCACTATCCATGAATTTATGCGCAAGAAAATCTCCGTGAACGAAGTGTGTATCGGCATGTATATCGACGAAATCTGCGGTAGCTGGATGGACCACCCTTTCTGGAAGAAATCCTTTCTCCTGGAATCAGACAAAGATTTGGCCACTTTGCAAAATAGTGCGATCAATGAGGTATGGATCGACACCTCACTGGGTTGTGATATCGAAGCAGGAAGTGGCGCCGTTCTTGAGGAGGATGTCGCCCAGGATGTCGAGAATGAACTGGCGCAGATCAGCGCGCCCACAGCCGCCAAAATCCCCCTGCATGAAGAGCTGGATCGCGCCCGCGCCCTGCTCGCCGAAGGCAAAACGGCCATCACCTCGATGTTCCATGAAGTGCGTATGGGTAATGCGATCAAGGTCAGCGAAGCTGAACCGCTGGTGGATGAGATCAGTCTGTCGATCGCGCGCAATCCGGAGGCTTTTCTCAACCTTGCCCGCCTCAAGAACGTGGACGACTACACCTATCTGCATTCGATCGCCGTGTGCGGCTTGATGATCGCCCTGGGTAAAACGCTGGGGATGAGTGGACGTGACCTGAAAGATGCCGGCATCGCAGGCCTGATGCATGACGTCGGCAAGGCACTTATTCCGAATGAGGTGCTGAACAAACCGGGCAAATTGACCGATGAGGAATTTGAGGTTATGAAGGGCCATCCGCGCAAAGGATGGGAGGTATTAAACGTGGCAGAAGGCGCGAACGCAATCGCTCTTGATGTCTGTTTGCATCACCATGAACGGGTCGATGGCAAGGGTTACCCTGATCGAATCTCCGGAGATAAGTTGACCTTGTTTGCGCGGATGGGGGCGGTGTGCGATGTGTATGACGCACTCACCTCGAACCGCTGCTACAAGGCAGGTTGGGAACCCGCTGAGACCATCCGCAAGATGGCGGAATGGCGCGAGGGTCATTTTGACGAGAAAGTCTTCCAGGCATTCGTCAAGACTGTTGGCATTTATCCTTCCGGCTCTCTCGTAAGGCTGAAGTCAGGAAGGCTGGCTATAGTTTTGGAGCAAAGCGGCAAAAGTCTGCTCACGCCTGTGGTCAAGGTCTTCTTTTCGACCAAATCGAATGCGCCGGTTATGCCCGAAATGCTAGACTTGAGCCGCTCGCAGGAAACGGTTGTCAGCGCCGAGGACCCGGCACAATGGGGTTTCGACCTGAAGAAAATCGCAGGAATTTGAAATCATCAACAATACACTGAGGGAGAAAGTGATGTCCAATATCCAATCCATACTGAATGAAACTCGTGTCTTCCCGCCCTCCGATGCCTTCGTCAAACAGGCCAACGTATCGGGGATGGCAGCCTACAAGGCGCTGTGCGCCGAGGCGGAAAAGGACTACGCCGGATTCTGGGCAAAGCTGGCGCGCGACTACATCCTGTGGAAAAAACCGTTCAGCAAAACGCTGGATGAAAGCAATGCCCCGTTCTACAAATGGTTTGAAGACGGCGAGTTGAATGTCTCCTACAACTGCCTCGACAAGCATCTCACCACCCAACCCGAAAAGACGGCCATCATCTTTGAGGCGGATGATGGCAAAGTCACCCACGTCAGCTATCGCGAGTTGCATGGCCGGGTCTGCCAGTTTGCCAATGGGCTCAAGTCGCGCGGCATCAAAAAAGGTGACCGCGTTGTTATTTACATGCCAATGAGCGTTGAGGCAGTGATCGCCATGCAGGCTTGTGCGCGCATTGGCGCGATCCATTCAGTCGTCTTTGGCGGATTCTCTTCAAAAAGCCTGCACGAGCGCATCACCGATGCGCGGGCAGTCGCTGTAATCACCGCCGATGGCCAGTTCCGCGGCGGCAAAGCCATGGCGCTGAAACCGGCGGTGGATGAATCGCTGACCTTTGGCGGATGCGAAGGAGTCCATACTGTCGTTGTTTATCGCCGCACCGGTGGTGATGTCGTTTGGGATGATGACCGCGATGTCTGGTGGCACGATTTGTTCAATAACCAGTCTTCGACCTGTGAACCGGAATGGGTGGGCGCGGAACACCCGTTGTTCGTCCTTTATACTTCCGGTTCCACCGGCAAGCCCAAAGGTGTGCAACATTCCAGCGGGGGCTTCCTGCTGGGAGCAATGACTTCCATGGAGTGGGTGTTCGACTACAAACCAAGCGATGTATTCTGGTGCACCGCAGATGTGGGTTGGGTCACTGGCCACACCTATGTCACTTATGGCCCGCTGGCAATGGGCGCAACCCAGGTTATCTTCGAGGGTGTACCGACCTATCCTGATGCCGGTCGTTTTTGGAAAATGATTCAGGATCACAAAGTTACCACCTTCTACACTGCTCCAACCGCGATCCGCTCACTCATCAAACTGGGTGCCGATCTGCCCGACAAGTACGACCTGTCCAGCCTGCGCATATTGGGTACTGTGGGCGAACCGATCAATCCCGAAGCATGGATGTGGTACTACACTGTGGTTGGTAAATCGCGTTGCCCCATTGTCGACACTTGGTGGCAAACCGAGACCGGTTGTCACATGATCGCCCCCCTGCCGGGCGCGATGCCGATCAAGCCCGGTACCTGTACCCTGCCCCTACCAGGCATTATGGCCACTATTGTCAACGAGGCGGGCGACGAAGTACATGACAAGCATGGCGGCTTCTTGGTCATCAAAAAACCTTTCCCCTCGCAGATTCGCACCATCTGGGGCGATCCGGAACGTTACAAAAAAGGCTATTTCCCGGAAGAGATGAAAGGTGCCTATCTGGCCGGAGACTCCGCTCACCGTGACGAAGATGGTTATTTCTGGATCATGGGGCGCATCGACGATGTGCTAAACGTTTCCGGTCACCGTCTCGGCACCATGGAGATCGAATCGGCGCTGGTCGCCAACCCGCTGGTGGCCGAGGCCGCTGTCGTCGGCAAACCGCACGAACTCAAAGGCGAAGCAGTCGTTGCGTTCGTTGTACTTAAGGGGGCGCGTCCGACAGATGCTGCGGCCGCGAAGAAATTGGCGGAGGAACTGCGCAACTGGGTCAGCAAAGAGATTGGCCCAATCGCCAAGCCCGAAGAGATCCGTTTTGGTGAGAATTTACCCAAGACCCGTTCCGGTAAAATTATGCGCCGCTTGCTGCGTGCCATCGCCAAAGGCGAAGAAATAACACAGGATATTTCCACTTTGGAAAACCCGGCAATCCTTGAACAGCTAAAAGAAATCGTCAAGTAGTCCGGACCGATTTGGATGAGGGTTAAACTCCCGGACATTGTGCGGTAAACTGCGCGCATCGGTGGAACGCCTGCAGGGACTCGGACATTGAACATTTCCTTTAATCACGCATCAAGTACGGGGACAGCACGCATCGCGTTGCTGTCCCTGATTTTTATTGGGTGGATATCTCCCGCGCGCGCAGACACTGGGCAACCCGCTGCCCCGGCGACTGATATCCAGGCACCGGCACCGATCCGTGAGGCGATGATTGTTGCACCGGAATACGTTCTGAGAACTCCACAAACAGAGACCAGCGTCAACTTGAATGAACAGGATCGTTACCCGGAACTGACTGCGCTGCCGGAGGAGGATGTCTGGCAGCGTATCCGCAACGGCTTCAGCATGAATGATCTGGATAGTCCGCTCGTTAAACGCCACGAGAAATGGTACGCCAGCCATCCCGACTACGTGCTGCGAATGAGCGAACGGGCAAAGCGTTACCTGTTCCACATCACCGAAGAAGTCGAGCGACGCGGCATGCCGGCGGAGATTGCGCTGCTCCCCATCATCGAGAGCGCTTTTAATCCAGGAGCCAACTCGGTTGCCAGCGCATCCGGCATCTGGCAATTCATTCCTTCAACCGGAAAGCATTTCGGCATGGAGCAGAACTGGTGGTACGACGGTCGGCGCGACATCATCGGCGCAACGAATGGCGCGCTGGATTATCTGCAGAAACTGCATGACCAATTTGGCGACTGGCATCTGGCACTGGCCGCCTATAACTGGGGTGAGAATGCGGTTGCACGCGCGCAGGCGGCCAATCGGAAGCGTGGCAAGCCAACGGGTTATCCCCACCTGAAAATGCCACGCGAAACAAGGAACTATGTGCCCAAGTTGCTCGCCATCAAGAATATCGTCAGTGATCCGGCAAATTTTGGGCTGGTACTGCAAGAAATTCCGAATCGGCCCTACTTCACCGCCGTCACCCCTTCTGGATCCATGGATGTAAAAATTGCAGCGGAACTGGCAGAAGTCACGATGGAAGAATTTCTAGCCCTCAATCCAGGACACAACCGGCCGGTGATTCTGCACGACCATGCAGAAGTGCTGTTGCTGCCGACAGACAAAGTTGAAACCTTTCGCAACAACCTTGAAATAAATGACCAGCGTCTGGTTTCCTGGCGTGCTTACGAAAGCCAAAAAGGGGAAACGTTCACCGAGATTGCGAAGCGTTTCGATATCCCGCTGGAACAGCTGCGCACCGCTAATGGCTTGTCGCGCCATGCCATGCAAAGTAACGGACAAACCTTACTGGTCCCGGTGGGGGAGCAGGATGCGGGAGAGGAGTTCTCGCCGTTCAATTTGCACGCAACTGCCGCGCAGGAAATGTCCGGCTTCGTCTATGTGGTGCGCAAAGGGGATACCATCTCTGACATTGCGCGCAAGTTTCATATCAGCCAAGCCAGCCTGATCGCCATGAACAAGAACAGCCACCGGCTCCGCATCGGCCAGCGTTTCACCATCATGCCCGGTAGTTCGGGCAAACGCCAAGCCAAACGGATTACTGTGCAAAAGCCGGTGAAGCA
Organism: Gallionellaceae bacterium UBA6222; assembly: GCA_002421915.1. Taxonomy (GTDB): domain Bacteria; phylum Pseudomonadota; class Gammaproteobacteria; order Burkholderiales; family Gallionellaceae; genus Sideroxyarcus. Next base: position 125,909 of record DISA01000057.1, on the reverse strand, counting down.
TGCTTTGGCCAAACGCGATACGGCCACTTATAGCCGCTGAATGGTAGCCTTGCGCACAGTCAGTTTATATTTCATTGCATCAAGATAGCGGTATCCCCGCCATACCACCAATCCCCACTTCAGCGCGCCCGCAAGACTGTTCCGGCGGGCCACAAGCAACGCCGCAACAGCTGCCACCATTACAGGGTGCCTGCGCAGATGGCCTGCCACTGAACAGCCCCTATCCAGTACCGCCAACGGGTACTGCCAACGCGTAGCCGAGTTGGCGATTGTTTCACGCTGAGCCGCGATAATTCTCAACAACTCGCCCCGCCGCTGGCGCACTTCAAGCAAGCGCTCATTCATGGTTGTCCCGCAACAAACTTAAATCCTTTTTCAGTTCAGCCAGTGTGTCGGCAAAGGGCACCGGCTTCTGGTTCAATTTCCCAAGTAACAAGCGAAAGGAAATTAAGGCAAAGGCGAAGAACAACAGTGACAGTAGCGAAACCACCAACAGGGGGTGATCTTCCCAGAAGAACAACACAATAAGAATTGAAAGGAAAAAAATACCCATGCAAAGGGAAAAGAGCGCAAACAGCGCGAACAAGAGCGCCTGCGTCAAACGTAGACGCTCCTCCTCCCACTCATTCGACAGCAGCTCGACCCGACTCGAAACGATGCCGAGCAAGGTAGCCAGCAGGCGCTTCAACGAGCCGAACAGCCCGCTCGTTTCGGGCATTATCAGCGCCCGCGACCGATCAGCATTCCAACCAACACGCCGACCGCCGCCGCAATACCCACGGATTGCCATGGATTCTCATGGACGTAGTCGTCGGTCGCCTGTGCTGCAACCTTGGTTCGTTCCACCACCGCGTGCTCAACTTCCACCAACCGCGCCTTGGCTTGTGCCAGATTGGCTTGCGCACGCTCGCGCAACGACGCCGCTTTCTCGCCCGCTTGATCAGCGGTCGCCCTCAACAAATCCTCCGCATCCGCAACCACCGTACGCAGGTCCTGCGCCAGTTTTTCCTTGCTGACATCAAAGGTTGAATTGACCGATCTCGTGCTCATGATGCGCTCCTTAAAAAGGTTGGGTTGGAGAACTGCCTTCAGTATCCGGTGATCTTTGACCACACGAATATCACGTCTTCTTTTTATGCCTGTGCACTCGAATTGTCAATTCTTATTGGCAAGTCCCGGTAGAGATGGCAATGCACGATATGCTCCACCCCGCCCACTGTGCTGACGCCCGGATAACTCGTTGTGCAGACCGGCATGACGTGCGGGCAACGCGGGGCGAAATGGCAACCGAATGGCGGGTTGGCGGGGGACGGCAGATCACCTTCCAGCCGAATATACGCCCTGCCCTCGCCATCGATACGCGGTACCGCAGACAACAGCGCCTGCGTATAGGGGTGTTTTGGTGTGCTCATCACCTCGGTCGTCATCCCGCGCTCGACGATACGTCCCAGATACATCACACATACTTTATGTGCCAGATATTCCACCACCGCCAGATTGTGTGTGATGAAAAGATAACTTAACCCCAACTCGCCTTGCAGAGATTTCAGCAGATTCAAAATCTGCGCCTGCACCGACACATCCAGCGCACTGGTCGGTTCGTCGCAAATGAGCAGGCGCGGCGAGACAGCCAGAGCCCGCGCGATGGCGATACGCTGGCGCTGGCCGCCGGAAAATTCATGGGGATAGCGCCATTTGCTGTCGAGTGCCAGCCCCACGCGCTGCAGCAACCCATCAATGTGCGCCTGTCGTGCCACGCTGTCGGCACCAATATGCAGTGCGCTCATGCCCTCTTCGAGGATTTCCGCCACCCGCATTTTTGGATTGAGCGAGGCATACGGATCCTGGAACACCATCTGCAGTGCGGCGCGCGAGGTATTCGTCCCAATCAATTCATTGCCCGCGAAACACACACTGCCCGCCGTGGCTGGAATCAGGCGCAACAAGGCTTTGCCCAAGGTGGTCTTGCCACAGCCCGATTCGCCGACCAGCGCCAGCGTGCGCCCCTCCGGTATCAACAGCGAGATGCCGTCCACCGCCTTCACTTGGCCAACCACACGTTGCAGAAGGCCTTTGCGGATTGGGAAATGGACTTGCAGGTTTTCAACCTGCAGGAGAGAAGGGAGAAGGGAAAAAGGAGAAGGGTTAGCCACAGATACACTCTTTGCCTCGCTGCCATCACGAACTTTGCCTTCCCCCTTCCCCATTCCCCCTTCCGCATAAATGTGGCACAGCACGCCCTGCCCTGCAGACACCACCGTCCATTCCGGGGTTTGCTCATGGCACAACGCCCATGCTCTGTCGCAGCGCGGCGCGAAACGACATCCCTGCCCGATGCTGCCCAGCGGCGGCACACTGCCGGGAATGGCGCTCAAGGGCTGCCCTGCCCGCATCGCATCCGGCATGGCGGCAAAAAGTTTCTGTGTGTAGGGATGCAAAGGTTGTGCAAACAATTGCGCGCGCGATGCCTGCTCGACGATCTGTCCCGCATACATCACACCAACACGGTGCGCATTCTCCGCTACCACACCAAGATCATGCGTAATCAGCAGCAGCGCCATGCCGCTTTTTTCCTGTGTATCACGCAACAGGCACAAAACCTGCGCCTGGATCGTCACATCCAGCGCCGTGGTCGGCTCGTCGGCGATGAGCAGCTGCGGATTACCGGCCAAGGCCATCGCAATCATCACGCGCTGTTTCATCCCGCCGGAAAGCTGGAATGGATATTCGTTGACACGCCGGGCAGCATCGGGGATACCCACCTGATCGAGCAATCCGATACATTCCTGGTGCGCGTCTGCACCGCGCATGGCGCGGTGCAGCACCAGCACCTCGGTGATTTGCTCACCCACGGTCATCACCGGATTCAGGCTTAATCCAGGCTCCTGAAAGATCATTGCCACACGGCCACCGCGCACCCGGCGCATTTCGCGCTCGCTCAAGTCGAACAGTGCCACTTCTTCCAGGCGTGCCGCACCATCCGCCCGTGCCACCCCATCCGGCAGCAGCCGCATCAGCGCGAGTGCCGTCATCGACTTGCCGCAACCCGATTCGCCAAGCAGGGCAAAGGTCTCGCCAGCGTGAATGGCAAACGATATGCCATCCACAATCGCTGCGCCCGCATGCAAACGCGCGGTCAATTGCTCAACTTGTAACAGCGCTGAAGCGGCGGTGGAGTGTGCGGAATTTGTCACTGCGCCATGCTCCCCGCTTCCAGCCGCAGCTGTCTGGCGCAACGCCCTGCCAATGCCACATCGTGTGTCACCAGAATCAAGGTCGTGCCCTGTGCACGGTTAAGTTCAAGCATCAGATCGATTACTTGCGCCCCGGTGGTGGCATCGAGATTTCCGGTGGGTTCGTCAGCAAACAGTATTTTGGGCCGTGTAACGAAGGCACGTGCCAGGGCGACCCGCTGTTGCTCGCCGCCGGAAAGATGTTGCGGCCGGTGATGGGCGCGTGCACTCAAGCCGACTTGCTGCAACGACAACAGGGCGTGCTCGCGCGCATCTTTTCTGCCTGCCAGTTCCAGCGGCAGCATGACATTCTCCAGCGCACTCAAGGCGGGCAACAATTGAAATGACTGGAACACGAAACCTGCCAATTCTCCGCGCAGGCGTGCGCGTCCATCCTCGTCCAGCGCGAACAAGTCGATGCCATTTAATTGCACACTGCCGCTGGTTGGCGTATCCAGTCCAGCCAACAGGCCAAGCAGGGTGGATTTGCCGGAGCCCGAAGCACCGACGATGGCGATGCTCTCGCCTGACGCCACCTCGAAACTGATATCGTGCAGGATAGTGAGGGGGCTATCGCCGCTCATGACTTGCCTGGTAAGGCCCGATGCACGCACAATTGATGCCATGAATATCTTCCTCAAAATTATTTCTCTGTTCTTTGCTCTGGCACTGGCGAACAGCGCCCATTCCGCACAGAGCATTCTCGTATTTGGCGACAGTTTATCAGCCGGCTATGGTATTGCGCGCACCGATTCATGGGTAAATTTATTGCAACTGGAATTGAAAAAGACCCATCCGCAGTTTACGGTGGTCAATGCCAGCATCAGTGGTGAAACGACTGCGGGAGGATTGCGGCGTATCGGCAGAGCATTGCAGGAACATAAGCCCGCCGTGGTGATCCTCGAGTTGGGAGCGAACGACGGATTGCGCGGTTCCGCACCCACCGAGATCGAAAAAAATCTGCATCTGATCATCGGTCAGGCCAAACAGGCGAAGAGCAAAGTGCTGCTGCTCGGCGTCCAGCTCCCGCCGAATTACGGACCGGATTACACCCGGCGCTTTCGGTCACTCTACCCAAAACTGGCACAACAGCACCAGGTTGCGCTGGTTCCATTCATGCTGGAAGGCATCGCACCATGGCAATTCCAGGCTGACAATCTCCATCCCGATGCCAGCGCGCAACCGCGCATCATGCGCAACGTCCTCTCCATCCTGAAACCGTTGCTCTGATGTCCAACCATCTCGCCAACGAAACCAGCCCCTACCTGTTGCAGCATGCCAACAATCCGGTGGACTGGCATCCGTGGCATGCCGCAACGCTGCAACTCGCCCGCGCGCGGGATAAGCCCATCCTGCTCTCCATCGGTTACTCCGCCTGCCATTGGTGCCATGTGATGGCGCATGAGTCGTTCGAGGATGCTGTGGTCGCCGCCGTGATGAACGAGCATTTCGTCAACATCAAGGTGGACCGCGAGGAACGTCCCGATCTCGACCAGATATACCAGAACGCCCACTATTTACTGAGCCAGCGCAGTGGCGGCTGGCCGTTGACGATGTTCCTTGCACCGGACGGCACGCCGTTTTATAGCGGCACGTATTTTCCCAAACAGGCGCGATATGGCTTGCCCGGCTTCCCCGAACTTCTGCTGCGCGTGGCTGCCGCCTACCGCGAAAAACGCGGTGAGCTGGCGGCGCAAGGGCAACAAGTCATCGCCGCACTCGCTGCCTGGCAGCCGGAAAAGAGCAAAGATGATGTCACGCCAGACAGCACTCCAATCACCATGGCGCTGCAGCAGCTCAACTCTGATTTCGATCCCGTACATGGCGGATTCGGCGGTGCGCCGAAGTTTTTGCATCCGGCGGAACTGGATTTGCTGTTGCGGCAAGCCCATGCCAGGCACGATGCACAGACCCGCCATGTCGCCCTGTTCACTCTGCAACAGATGGCACTGGGCGGCCTGTATGACCAGCTTGGCGGCGGTTTCTGCCGCTACAGTGTGGATGATGTCTGGGACATTCCGCACTTCGAGAAGATGCTGTACGACAACGGGCTGCTGCTTGGCATGTATTGCGATGCGTGGTTGAGCAGCCGTGATCCATCTTTTGCACGTGTGGTGAAACAGACCGCTGGATGGGTGATACGTGAGATGCAGTCGCCTGCCTTCCCTCTCCCCAACCCTCTCCCGCAAACGGGAGAGGGAGCGAACGATCCACCACGAAAAATGAATAATCTTGGCGGCTACTACGCATCGCTCGATGCCGATTCGGAACACGAAGAAGGCAGGTTCTATGTGTGGCAACGCGATGAGATTCGCGAGCTGTTGACGGCTGATGAATTTGCAGTGGCCTCAGCCTATTACAGCTTGGACCGTTCCCCAAACTTTGAACACCGTGCCTGGAACCTGCGCATCAGCAAACCGTTGGATGAAATCGCCAGGCAGTTGCAATTCGACCAATCCCGGGCATCCACCCTCCTGACTGCGGCACAAGACAAACTGTTTGCCGCGCGCGCGCAGCGTATCCGCCCCGGGCGTGACGAAAAGATACTTGGCAGTTGGAACGGCCTGATGATCGCCGGCATGGCAAAGGCGGCCCGCATCTTCCGGCATGGTGACTGGTTACGCTCGGCGCAGGGCGCGATGGATTTCGTGCGTACCACTTTATGGCAGGGCGGCAAACTGCTCGCCACTCACAAGGATGGCAAGACGCACCTGAATGCTTATCTGGATGATCATGCGTTCCTGCTCAATGCGGCACTGGAATTGGCACAGACCGAGCTCCGCTCCGTTGACTTGAGTTTTGCCATACAGCTTGCCGATGCCTTGCTGGAGCGCTTTGAGGATAAACAAAATGGCGGCTTCTTTTTCACCAGCCACGACCACGAGGCACTCATCCAGCGCAACAAGAGCGGGCAAGACAATGCCACCCCGAGCGGCAACGGTATTGCGGCGCAAGCCCTGATTCGATTGGCGGTTTTAACCGGCGATACACGCTATGCGGATGCGGCAGAGCGCTGTCTGAAGTTGTTCTACCCCGCCATGCAGCAAGCGGCCAGCCACTTCAGCAGTTTGTGCAACGCGCTGGATGAATGGCTGAGGCCACCCTCGTTATTGGTGCTTTGCGGCGATGCAAAAGAAACAGCCGCCTGGCGAACGGCTGTAGCGGAGAGATATATGCCGCGATTGATAGTCATCGTGTTGACGGGTAATCAAGAGGGGCTGCCCCACTCTTTGGACAAACCGATCAGCCCGACTACAACTGCATGGTTGTGTCGCGGCACGCAGTGCCTGCCGCCGCTCACCAAGCTGGACGAATTGTTGACCGAATTAACGTAGCGTCACGCCGCCCATCTGCGCGCCGAATCCGGGAAACGCGCTCGCCACACCCGCCCCCAGCTTCTTTGCCAGCCTGTCCGCAATATTCTCGCGGGCGGTGAAATCGACAATATTTTCAGCCTTGATGACGTCGCGTGCTACAGAATCCACACTGCCGATACCATCGGCCAGTCCCATCAAAATCGCCTTGTCGCCGGTCCAGAACAGGCCGCTGAATATCTCGGGTGTTTCCTTCAAACGTTTGCCGCGCCCCTGTTTCACCACCGCGATGAACTGCTGGTGAATATCGTCGAGCAGGCCTTTGGTGAAGGCTTCGTGTTTTGGATTGCGTGGCGAAAAGGGGTCCATGAATCCCTTGTTTTCACCAGCCGTCATCAGGCGGCGCTCAACACCCAGCTTTTCCATGCTGCCGGTAAAACCGAAACCATCCATCAGCACGCCGATGGAGCCGACGATGCTCGCCTGGTTGACGTAGATGTTATCGGCTGCCGCCGCGATGTAGTAGCCGCCGGAAGCGCACATATCTTCCACCACCACATGCAATGGAATTTCGGGATGCAAGGCGCGTTGCCGGCGGATCTCGTCGTTCACCAATCCCGCCTGTACCGGGCTGCCGCCCGGGCTGTTCACACGCAGAATGATGCCCGCTGTGCGTTTGTCACCGAAAGCATCCTGCAAACTGCCGATAAGACTGTCCGCATTGGCTGCGCTGTCGCTGGCAATGACACCCTTGACCTCGATCAGCGCGGTATGCTTGCCGCCGGACAAGCCATCCCCCCCGTCACTCGCCCAGTTCATGGCCATAAACAGCAGAAAGAACAGATAACCAAAGGTCAGCACCTTGAAAAAGATACCCCAACGCCGCGCGCGGCGCTGCTCCTGGATGGCAGACATCGCCAGCTTCTCCAGCACACTGCGTTCCCAGTTCTCGATCGGTTCGGACATGCCATTCTCCTTGATTGTTGTTTCAGGCGTTGGCCTTCAGCCAAGCGCGCAGTTCATGAAAATCGTCAAGCAACGCCAGTGGCTGCAAGGCGCGCAGTTGGTCCTCCGGATGCGCGCCATGGGTCAGGCCAACCGCTCCGACGCCCGCATTGATCGCCATTTGCAGATCGTGCGTGGTATCGCCGACCATCAGTGTGCGCCCGGCATCGGCCCCGAGTTCATCCATCAATTCCAGCAACATGGCCGGATGGGGTTTGGAAAAGGTCTGGTCGGCGGTGCGTGTGGCCAGAAAATATCGGCGCAGCCCGCTGCTGTCCAGCGCGCGTTCCAGTCCCCTGCGGCTTTTGCCGGTGGCCACCGCCAGCCTGTGGCCTGCCCCGTGCAACTCGACAATAGTCTCAGCCGCCCCGGCATAAAGGGGGATGGATTCATCCTGCGCCAGAAAATAATGGCGATAGCGTTCGGCCAGCGGTTCGTACATCGCCTCCGGAGCATCCGGCACCGCGTGCTGCAAAGCCTGCACCAGTCCCATGCCGATCACATGCCGTGCCGCCTCATCGCTTGGCACAGGCACGCCAAGGTCGCGACAGGCGGACTGGATCGAGGAGGCGATCACCATTGTCGAATCCATCAGCGTGCCGTCCCAGTCGAACACAATCAAATCAAAGTGCTTCACCATCTGCATCACCCCAAAAACAAGTCGCGGATTCTACCACTGCGCCGTACCCTACCCCGTATAATGCGCGTCCCTTTGACTGGTAATGTCATGAGCCTGATCTATCTCCTTGATCTGTGTGCGGTTGCAGTGTGCGCCATCACCGCCACACTGGAAGCGCAACGGCGCGAGCTTGACCTGTTTGGCGTGACCGTCATCGCGGTGATCGCCGGTATCGGCGGCGGCACGCTGCGCGACATCCTGCTTGGCCGCCTGCCGGTGTATTGGATCAACGATCCAATTTACGTGGTGGTCGGCATCACGGCCGCCATGCTCACCTTTTTCATCAGACGAAAAATCAACATTCCCAGGAATTTCTTCCTGCTTCCCGATGCTGTCGGCTTGGCTCTGTTCACGGTCATAGGAACAAGTATCGCCATGAATATGCAGGTAAACTGGTTCATCGCCGCATTGATGGGGGTTGTCACCGGCGTGTTTGGCGGCGTCATCCGCGATATTTTGTGCAATGAAGTACCGCTGATCTTCCGCACCGATATCTATGCCACCGCCGCGCTTGCCGGTGCGTTGCTGTTGATTACGCTGGACAGTTTGGGTATGGATCATCACCTTGCCGTGATCGTTGCGATGGGAACAATAATCCTTGGCCGCCTGGCAGCGATCCGTTGGCACATCCACTTGCCGCGTTTTCACCGCCACGAACAATGAACCCTGCTCTCCCCTCCTGGCTGGTCTATTGCCGTCCAGGCTTTGAACGCGATTGCGCGGAAGAAACGCAGGCCAAACCTGTAGAAGCGAACGAGAACAGCGGCTATCTCGTTCTCCAGGGCAAAGCCAAACTGTCCTACAAACAACTCGCCTTCGCCCGCCAGTTACTGCGCTTGCACGGAGAAGTGAACGATCTGCCCGAGCGTGACCGCCTCGCGCCCCTGCTCGCCGCCCTCCCGCCAGAGCCGCAACAGTTTGGCGCCCTGTATCTGGAAGTGCCAGACACCAATGACGGCAAAACGTTGTCCGGCTTTACCAAGCGTTTCCAGCCCTTGCTGGAAGATGCTTTGCGCGATGCCACAAGGCTGGTGGGCGACCCTTGCTTGCCGCGCCTGCACATCTTCTTCCCTTCTGAAAATCGCGCACTGATCGCCAGTAGCGACCCGCACAACAGCAATGATGCGCTCAACGGCATCCACCGCGTCAGCATGGCGAGCGATGCGCCCAGCCGTTCCTATCTGAAGCTGGCAGAAGCATTCGAAGTGTTTCTGGATAAACAGGAGCGGGCGCAATGGCTCAAACCGCACATGACAGCGGTCGATTTGGGTGCAGCGCCCGGTGGTTGGACTTGGCAACTGGTGCAGCGCGGCCTGAAAGTGACCGCTGTGGACAACGGACCGCTCAAGGGAGTTGCCGCCAGCCATCCGGACATCCGCCATCTGCGCCAGGACGGCTTCAAATTCCGCCCGCAGCGCGCGGTAGACTGGGTGGTATGCGACATGGTGGAACAGCCGCAGCGTGTCGCGACTCTGGTGACCGAATGGTTTGTCGGCGGCCTGGCCACCCACGCGATATTCAATCTGAAACTGCCAATGAAAAAACGTGTCTCTGCGTTACAAGCGGCGCTCGACTCGATCCGCTCCGCGCTCAATCACAAAGGCCTGCGCCACCGGCTGGAAGCCAAACAGCTTTACCATGACCGTGAAGAAGTGACGGTGTTTCTAACCCGTTCCAAGCGATAGTTCAGACCGTTTCATCAATGTGATCGGCAATCCCGCCCTGCAGCAGGTTCTGGCGGCGGCGATCCAACTCGGAACGCAATTCAATCAATACGTTCTGCTGGTGGATGCGACGACAAGCCAGACGCCGTTCAGTGGCGGGTGGTACAGGCATGTTATTTGCCGCCCCCTGTTCATGATCCGGTTGGGATTCTGATTGATCGGCACCCGGTTCGCGCGCATGCACCGGTTTGACCGCGTGTACTGCAGACAATCCCGGTACCAGATTGCTGGCGGGCACCGGGGTCACGGCTGGCAGGTTATCGTTAAAGCGCATGGCACATCCCCTCCGCACAAGTATGACTCTCCTATCGGCAACCCCTGCAAAAACCTGAATGGTTCATTTCGGCACGACATCCGGCAAGTTGGGATGGGTATCGTGCATCACGATGCGCGAGACATACCAGATACCCAATAGATTGGCGGCAATCGCCGCGTAACCCACGTTCTGGTAACCGACAAGTCTGCCGGCCGCATCCTGCGTGATGATAAAGCCGCTCAAGGTCGCTGCCAGCCCCATTGCCAGCGACTGCACCGTGGCGTTGAGCGACATGAACGTCCCGCGCAGTCTGGGCTGTGCGGCCGAGGTGATGATGGCCATCGCCGGAATGAAGCGCCCCGATACCAATATGAAAAACAGGGTGGTGCAAACCAGCCACCAGCCGAGAGTAGCGTTCTGAATATGCGTCACCGCCAACAAAGGAAAAATCGCCGAGAATGCAATCAGGCGGTAAATTTTGACCTTGCCGTGTACATCGGCGAAATGGCCGATCAATCGTGCCGTAAACAGAGTCGCCGCACCGCCCGTGAGATAGATGTAGGCGATGTCGTGCTGGCTGATGTTGATGTTGTTCACCGCGTACACCGTAATGTAGGGAATCACCGTAAACCCGGCAAAAATTAGCATCGCAGACAGCATCATGGCGCGCCAATGGTTGCCATCGCGCATCACCGCGAACAGATCGGAGAACGGATGCGCGCGTTTTTCCCGGCTCAAGTGATGGCGCAACTCGGGCAGCACGCGCATCGCCACCAGCAGGAACAGAAATACCAGCAGCACGATGAAAACGAAGGGGGCTCGCCAGTGATACAGGCTGGCCAGCCACAGGGAAAGCGGCACCCCGGCCACGGTGGAGATGGAAAAGGCCGTCGCAACAATGCCGCTGGCCTTGGCGCGGCGCGCGAAAGGGATGGTGTCGCCGACAATGGTCTGGATCAATGCGCCAAGTACACCGCCGAACGCCCCGGCCATGCAGCGCGCCGCGATCAGGGTGGCATATCCCGGTGCCAATGCACAACCCAGTGTCGCCAGCCCGAAGAGCAGGAATATGGCCAGCAACAACCGCTTGCGCTCGAAACGGTCGACAAACGTCGCGGCAAGCAAGCCCGACCCCGCCGCGCTGAAACTGTACGAGGCTACCAGCAGGCCGAACTCATGGGTGCTGATGCCCAACTCGCTCATCAAGAGTGGCCCAAGAGGAATCATAATCATAAAATCAAGCACATGACTAAATTGGATACCAGCCAATGTCAGTAACAGCGCGCGTTCCGAATAGGCTGCCTTACTCATACCTGCTGATCCAGCTGATCAAGAAACTTCTGTAATTCCGGTGCCAGAGGGGCGACGATGCGCAATGGCTCGTGCGTCATCGGATGTTTGAACTCGATGGTATGCGCATGCAGGAACATGCGTTTCAAGCCCTGCTTCATTAGTTCCCTGTTACGCGCGAAATCGCCATATTTGGCATCACCCGCAATGGGAAAGCCCAAGTGCGACAAATGCACGCGAATCTGGTGGGTACGCCCGGTCTTCAGCCCGGCTTCCAGCAGGGAGAATCCCGGCCAGTTCTGTTGCAGGTTGAAGATGGTGTGGGCGGCCTGCCCGTCCTCGCGCACCATCACCCGCTTCTCGCCCTGCGGCGTGTCGAACTTGTGCAAGGGAAGCTTCACATGCTGGCGCGCGTTCAGCCATTGCCCCAGCACCAGCGCAAAATAGCGCTTGTCGCTGTTGCCTTCACGCATGATCTCGTGCATTGCGGTAAGCGCGGAGCGTTTCTTCGCCAGTAGCAATACCCCTGAGGTTTCACGGTCGAGACGGTGCACCAACTCCAGAAACTTGACTTGGGGGCGCGCACGGCGCATCTGTTCGATGACCCCGAAACTGACCCCGCTACCGCCATGTACCGCCGTCCCCGCCGGCTTGTTGATGGCGATAATCGCCTCGTCCTCGTACAAAATCGGGAATTCGGTGGCCGGGACGTAGTCAGCCTCCGGCTTTTCCGCGACGCGAATCGGCGGGATACGCAGCATATCCCCCAACTGCAGGCGATAGGTCTGCTCGATGCGTTTCTTGTTCACCCTCACTTCGCCGCGCAGGATGCGGTAGATGTGGCTCTTGGGCACGCCTTTAAGGTGGCGGAACAGGAAATTGTCGATGCGCTGCCCTTCGCTGCCCTCGTCGATTTCGACCCAAGTGACGGATTCTTTGCTCAAACCACTCATTTTGAATATACTCCGCGCCTCGCGTGTGCGCCTTCGTCGAAACGGGATGATCATTACTTCCCCGTCCAACCCAAGGCAGGCAATCAGGCCGCCTACGAAGCAGCCCCGCCCGGTTATCTCACTCACCGGAAACAAGCAGTGATGGTAATTGATTTGCGCGCTCTAAGCACCAGCAGAAAAATTTTAGTGTGTTGCCCTAAAACCATTGGCGGCACACAGATACAGACAAGCTAACAACGAGAACAAGCACTTGGACTATATTCAACAGCAGCAATTGAACATCCGAATTCTCGCGCGCTGAACGGCGCGTAGCTTTGCCCTGCCCGTGTCAGAGCGCGGGAGAAAAAAATGAAACGCATGTTATTCAATGCGACGCAACCGGAAGAACTCCGCGTCGCCATTGTTGACGGTCAGAAACTGGTTGACCTCGACATTGAAACCGCCGGTAAAGAACAGCGCAAGAGCAATATCTACAAGGCCGTTATCACCCGTATCGAGCCCAGTCTCGAAGCATGTTTCGTCGAATACGGCGGTACCCGCCACGGTTTTCTCCCCTTCAAGGAAGTTGCACCCCAGTACTACCAGACGGGAGCCGGCAACCGTCCCAGCATCAAGGAAGCGCTTAGGGAAGGCCAAGAACTGCTGGTACAGGTGGAAAAAGACGAACGCGGCAACAAGGGCGCNNGGGCGCGGCGCTCACCACCTACATCAGTCTGGCTGGTCGCTACATCGTCTTGATGCCCAATAACCCGAACGGTGGCGGCGTGTCGCGCCGTATCGAGGGTGAAGACCGCAACGAATTGCGCGACGTGCTGGGGCAACTGGAAGTGCCGAAAGGTATGAGTATCATCGCCCGTACCGCCGGCATCGGCCGCAATGCCGAAGAGTTGCAGTGGGACCTGGATTATCTCAAGCAGCTGTGGGATGCCATCGAAGGCGCCGCAAAATCCGAAAAGGCTCCCTCCCTGATCTATCTGGAAAGCAGCTTGGTTGTCCGCGCCATCCGCGACTATTTCAATCCGGAGATCGGCGAGATCCTGATCGACACCGACGACATCTTTGAGCAGGCACAGGCCTTCATGGGCACCGTGATGCCCGATCACGTGGATCGGATCAAGCGCTACCACGACGACGTGCCGCTGTTCTCGCGTTTTCAGATCGAACACCAGATCGAATCGGCGCATGCGCGCCAGGTCGATCTGCCCTCCGGCGGTGCCATCGTCATTGACCACACCGAGGCGCTGACCAGCATCGACATCAACTCCGCGCGCGCCACACGCGGCGGCGATATCGAAGCCACCGCGCTCAACACTAATCTGGAAGCGGCGGACGAGATCGCCCGCCAGATGCGCCTGCGCGACCTNNTCGTGATCGACTTCATTGACATGGAATCGGCCAAGAACCAGCGCACGGTGGAAGACCGCCTGCGCGATGCCATGCACTACGATCGCGCGCGCATCCAGACCGCCAAGATCTCGCGCTTTGGCCTGCTCGAATTGTCGCGTCAGCNNCAACCATATCCCTTGCCCGCGCTGCAATGGTATCGGCCACATCCGCGGCACAGAATCGTCCGCGCTCAATATCCTGCGCCTGATCCAGGAAGAGGCTATGAAGGAAAGCAGTGCCGCCATCCACGTGCAGGTGCCGGTCGATGTCGCCACCTTTCTGCTCAATGAAAAGCGCAACGACATCCTCCGCATCGAACACCGCTTCAAGGTCAGGATCACCCTGATTCCCAATCCGCATATGGAGACTCCGCATTACAGCGTAACCCGTCTGCGCCTTGACGACATCACGGCAGGCCATTTGCAGGCCAGCTACAAACTGGTCGCCACGCCGGAAGAGTCCACCTCTGCCGCCGCAGCACAGGAAACCAAAGTGGCGCAGCGCCAGCAGCCCGCCGTGCGCAGCATCACACCGGCCCAGCCCGCGCCCAAACATGCGGAAAAAGTGGAAAAGAAAACATCCCTGCTGGGTAGCTTGTTCGGCTGGCTCAAGTCCATTGGCGGCGAAAGCGCGCCGGCCAAACACGCAGCACCGGCACGCAGCGGCCGCAACGCTCCACGCCGCGAACGCGGGGAGCGCGACCGTACAGAAGGCGGCAACCGCCAACGCCGCGAGCGCGGTGAAGGCAACAACAAGCCGCGCCGCGAGGAAACTGCGCGTCAGGCCAATACCGAAAAGGAACCGCAACAGAATCGCAAGGAGCGTCAGCCACGTCCGCCGCGCCAGGAGAACGCCGAGAGCAAGCCCGTGCTTGAAACTCGCCCGATTGCTACGGCCGAGCTGGAACAGGATGGTGCTCCCTCACGCGAAGGACGCAAGCGCGGTCGGCGTGGTGGTCGGCGCGAACGCGAGCGCCGTGAACAGCCGATCGAGGCTGGCAATAATGGAATGCTCGCGGCGGCAACGCCGGAAGTGGTGCGCGAAGCCGTGCCCGCCCGGTTTGCACCCTCCGAATACGTCGCCTATCCGGAAGGCATGGCAAGGCCGCTGATGCCGACTGAAGTGGTGTGCTACCCGACAACCAAGCCTGTAGCGGCCATCGTTCAGCCACCGGTTGCAGCCGCGATCACTGTCGCGCCGTCCGTTAGCCTCGATCTGAAGGCCAGCGGCCTGACGCTGATCGAAACCGATCCGAACAAGGCGGCATCGGTGATTGTGGCGGCTACCGAGACGCGCGAACACGCGCCCCGCCGTCGCCAGCGTCCGCGTGAAATCTATACCATGGAAAACAGCGAACCGCTGCAGATGGTGGAGACCCGCTCGCCGAAATAAGCATGGTTTCACCAAACAAAAAACGCACGGTCCGCCGTGCGTTTTTTATGGCTGCCACAAAAACAGAACGACCTAGTGTTGCAGGTGGTTCTGGCGAATATGTTTCAACAAGCCGGTCGCGGCATCCTCCACCATGTCCAGCACCCGCTCGAAACCGTCCGTTCCGCCAAAATAGGGATCCGGTACTTCGCGCCCGGTGTGGCGCCCGGCAAACTCCAGGAACAGTCCGAGATGGCTTTGCGCGTCGCGCGGACGCAGGCGCTTGAGGATGTCGAGATTCGCTTCATCCATCGCCAGCACATAATCGAAGCGGTGAAAGTCCCCCGCCTCCGCCTGCCGCCCGCGCAACTGGCTCATGTCGTAGCCGCGAAGTTTTGCCGCACGCTGCGTGCGCGCATCCGGCGCATCGCCGATGTGGTAATCGTGCGTGCCGGCAGAATCGATCAGGATTTTCCCCGCCAGGCCGGCCTGTTCGACCTGATGGCGAAATACCGCCTCGGCGGTGGGTGATCGGCAGATATTGCCCATGCAGACGAACAGGACACGAAATTTTTTCATGGGGTTGCAATGGATCAGGCTGGAAATCAGTGTGCATTTTAATGCACTTCCGGCATCGCACCATGAATCTATTCGGGTCCAACAACCACCGCCGCTGGCGATGTGGTGTAAGAATTCGGATACCGCATGGACTAATGCTTGCATCAGCCATTTCGGCCATGCCAACTTTTTCAGGAGCACCGCCATGAACCTCAATCAAATTGCCAAAACCCTGCTTTCTTCCGGTGCGCTGGCCGCCGCCATGAGCGGGGCCGCCCTCGCCGCCCCCTGCGGCGCGGCCAACCCTTGTGCGGCACGTTCGCACAAATCCAGCCAGGCCAATCCCTGCGCCGGCAAGAATTCCTGTGCGGGCAAAAACCCGTGCATGGCGAAATCCAAGAAGAAAGCCAATCCGTGCGCGGCGAAAAACCCCTGTGCAGCCAAGAATCCATGTGCCGCGAAGAACCCCTGCGGTGCCAAGAATCCATGCGCAACGCACTAAGCTCGCCCGCGCCTGCAACCTGCCTCGAATCGAGGCTGGTTGTTGCACCCGATCTTGCACACCTGCCGCTGGCGCAGTTGCTGGTCATGCAGCAGGCAGGCCGCGAGATACTGGACAGTTACCGCGTGCTGAAGAAAGCCGGTCTGAACATCGTCGGCGAGGTGTTGCGCGACAGCCAGAACAAGGGCGAGACGTTCTACGAATTCAACCACTATCCCGATGACGACGTGTACGACCGCGAGAGCCATGCGCAGTATTACTACCACGCGCATCGCAGCAAAACCGGCGAGCACGGCCACTTCCACTGCTTCCTGCGTCCCAAGGGCATGCCTGACGGTGTCGCACCCATCGAATATCCCGCGACAGACCCGTGGCCGCAAGGCGATGAAGCGCTGTCGCATCTGGTTGCCATCGCCATGGACAGCTACGGCTTCCCAACCACCCTGTTCACCACCAACCGCTGGGTCACCGCCGAAGCCTGGTATCCCGCCGAGCAAGTGATCGCCATGCTGGATCACTTCGTCATCGACCACGCCTTTCCCTCATGGCCGGTGAACCGCTGGATCAGCGCGATGTTCGTGCTCTACCGTCCGCACATCGAAGTGTTGCTGAAAAAGCGTGACGAGATCGTGTGGGCTTGGGCAAACGCGCATCCAGGAGAGGACGTGTTCGAGGACAGGGCACTGGACATCACCAGTCAGATCGATATTTCAGTGGAAGATATTCTGGGTAGAATCGAACGGGAGATCACCACCCGGGAAAGCCAACCATGACCTCATTCAAACCCGTACTGGAATCGCTGCTCACCTGCCCGCACTGCGGACACCGGCAACTGGAAACCATGCCAACAGACGCATGCCAGTGGTTCTACGAATGCCCCCACTGCCACGCCCTGCTCAAACCCAAGCCGGGCGATTGCTGCGTGTATTGTTCTTACGGAAGTGTGCCGTGTCCGCCGGTGCAGCAGAATGGGAAGGGGTGTTGCGGTTAAGCGAATTCCACGTTACGGGGCTACTGAAGCCTCCGCCAAGCCCGCCAACGCCTTGCGCAGATTCTCGACCACCGGACACTTCGCCACATCGTGACGCTTGGCCAGAAATGCAGGATCGTTGTATCCCAGCCACACCTGGCCGGATGCATCCTCCCACACCAGCGCTTTCAACGGCAGATCTATACCCACGGTCTGCGCACATTCCATGAATGGTGTGCCGCCTTGAGGATTGCCGAAGATGATGACTTGGGTGGGGCGCAAGGTTTTGCCGATCTTGGCTGCACCTGCTGCGTGATCGATGCGCATAAACACGGTGAGCCCGCGTTGCTTTGCCGATGCCTCAAATCTATCCATCGTTGCGGCGACGCTGTGCGGGCTTTTCACGGCGACGAGTCCGTCGGCGGCCAGTACCAGCGATGAAAAGGAAACCAACAGTGCGGCAAATATGAATGACAACAGTTTCATGACCGTCTCCTTTGACAATGATGTTTCAAAACTGCTCCAGCCTTTATATCCAGTAATTGCCCCGCCACGCCCCTTTCACGAAATCGATCTCGACCCGCTTCGGCGCGATCTTGCGCACGTTGGGCGTGTCGAGTTCGATCTCGGGTTGTCTGCCGAGGCGGTCTGCGACTTCGAACGAGCAGGCGGTGGAGGTGACGGGGCGGAAGAAGACGGCGAGTTTGTCGCTGACTGCGACGGTGTCGCGTTGCGGCGCCGATTCGTGGAAGTGGACGAACTTCTTCACCAGGCAGGAGAAGTAGAGTTCCAGCTCGACCACCAGCGGTTGTGTGCGTTGTGCCAGTGCGCGGGCGGCGGCTTTGCTCCATTGCACAGAGACGGGTCTGCCGTTGATCTCGACTGTGTTGTTCAATTCGGTCATTGTGAACCTCGCTTTCCTTTTCCCTCTCCCTAGCCCTCTCCCCGAGGGAGAGGGGACTGGTTCGGTGATTACCTACAACACATGCGGTGCGATCTCTTCCACCATTGCACCGATCAGATCATTGTCGCTGTCCGGTGCCAACACCGATGCATCGCCCTTCTCGCCGGTCATCTCGATCTTGCGATCATCGCCGTGTTTGCTCAGGCGCGATTCGCCGCCGCAGCAGTGGCAATACACATGGTCGCCGTCGCGCTGTGCGCTGCGTATCGCCAGCGGCGCGCCGCAACCGCACTGCAATAACGGCAAGCCCGGTTCGCTGTGGCCGATGATGTGCGCCAATTGGCTGGTGCCGCTCAGTGCCAGAAAGTGTTTCGCCAAGGGCGTATCGAACTGCCGACCGATCTCTTCGCGAATGATGTCGAGCGCCTTCTCCATGCGCATGCCCTTGCGGTAGGCGCGCGTGCTGGTCATGGCATCGAAGGCGTCGGCGATGCTGACGATGCGCGCTACTTCGGGAATGACGTCACCCGCGATGCGGTTCGGGTAGCCGTTGCCATCCGGTCGTTCGTGGTGGCCGACGACTGCGTCGTAGGCCAGATTCGCCAGCGGATGGTTGGAGAGAAGTTTCCCGCCGACAGCGGGATGTGTCTTGATCACGTCGTACTCGCCGTCGGTGAGCCGGTCCGGTTTGTTGAGGATGGCATCGGGCACACCGACCTTGCCGAGGTCGTGCAAAAAACCGCCGACCTCGCACAGCGCGATGTCGCGTTGCGACAGGCCCGCCTGCTGCGCCAGCAGTTTGGAGAATTGCGACACGCGCCACAGATGGCCGCCGGTGTAGGGATCGCGCGCTTCGACGATCATCGACAGGCCCAGCAAGGTATTCAACAACGCTTCTCTTTCAGCCATGGATAGTCCTCCTGTTTTATACCGGGTGATGTGCGCTGAAGCACAAGCCGGTCGTGCACAGTTTAGTCGCGCCGCGCCGCGTGTTCTTACAAAATGGATCAGAACTGTAAGGATTATCCCTGTGCTGCCGACAAAGCGCCATCACCCAAACAGTGATACCCGGCACCCAGCCATCCATTTAAAGGAGACCACCATGAAACACAATAAACTCGTCAGTGCATTAATCACCTCCGGCGTCATATCGCTTTCACTCGGCGGCATGGCAATTGCCGCCCCTTGTCGCGCCAATCCGTGTGCACCGCGCAGTGCGCGCATGAACCCTTGCGCCGCGCAGAATCCTTGCGCAGCGAAGAACCCCTGTGCCGCACAAAACCCCTGCGCAGCCAACCCCTGCGCCGCCGCGATGGTCAAGATGGATGTCAAAGGCGTGATGCGCCCGAAAAACTACAAACCTTACAAGGGCAATAACGCCGAACTGGTGCGCTATGGCAAAAAACTGTTCAGCGACACCCGCTTGAGCAGCAATGGCATGAGTTGCAGCACTTGCCACGACAACAATGCTTCATTTCAGGACACTTTCGCAAAACCCTACCCGCACTATGTCGCCATGACCGACGACCGCGCCGGTGTCAAAGCCGTGCATCTGGATGAGATGGTGCAGTTCTGCATGGCCGTGCCGATGGATGCCAAACCGCTGCCGTGGAACAGCAAGAAGCTGGCCGCGCTGACCGCTTATACCGGCACGCTGCAAAAAAGCTTCAAGGCGGGCAATCCCTGCGCCGCCAGCAACCCATGTGCAGCCAAGAATCCGTGCGGGGCAAAGATGAATCCCTGTGCCATGAAAAATCCGTGCGGCGCCAAGAATCCCTGCGCAGCAACACACTGATTTCCGGCGCATTTCGGCGGCAGTCGATTCCTTGCTGAAACCGGCTGCCGCTTGTCGGGCTGAGGACCGACCTATGGAATCTGCCGCCTCGCCCATGACCATGCCGCGAGCGGCACCACGACCCACTGCAGCAACGGCGACAGGCCGACGCCTATCCCCGGCAACACCGGCATCCAGGCGGAATACGCCCAATTACCCTGAGCGAGGTTGATGCGCTCGCTCCACATGGTGTAGGCGACGGCGGCGGCAATCATCCACATGACGATCCTGTTCACAGGCCAGTTGGCGCGTTCGCCGGCGCCATTCAGGATCAAGGCAAGGAGCAACGCCGCCATCCCGATCAACACATCGCCCGCCGTGCAGTGCGCGACCCAGGCGATGTGCTCCAGACGCAGCTCCGCCCACAGGGTATACAACGGCAACTGCGCGACCTCCCACACCAGACTACAGATCGCCAGGCGCGGCAGGAAGCGGCGCAGGATGAACGAGCGGGACTCGGGATGGGCGTACCAGTTCATGGTCGTTTCCTATCATCCGGGAAATCGCGCCGATTGATGGCGTAGTCGGTGACCTCGCCCCTGAATGGCAACAGCAGCATGCCGGGCAGGCGCGCCACTTCGCGCGGGTCGGCATGGCCGTGGATGCCGATGGTCATGCCTGTGTGCCCGGCGCGCGGCTGATCGCGGTAAGTGCCGAACAGCCGGTCCCACCAGGGCAGATTGAAGCCGAAGTTGGAATTGGCCTCGTCGTCTTCGACGGAGTGATGTACCCGGTGCATGTCCGGCGTGACCACGAACCAGCGCAACACCCGATCCAGCTCGACCGGCAGACGGATGTTGCCGTGGTTGAACATGGAAGTGGCGTTGAGCAGCATCTCGAAGATCACCACCGCCAGCACCGGCGGGCCGAGTACGACGATGGTGGCGAACTTGATGAGTATGGACAGGATGATCTCGATGGGGTGGAAGCGCACTCCGGTGGTCACGTCGTAGTCCGGGTCGGCGTGATGCACGCGGTGCACCCGCCACAGCGCCGGCACGGCGTGAACCATGACGTGCTGGAGCCAGATGACGAAATCCAGCGCAATCACCGCCAGCGGCACGGCGATCATGAAAGGCACATGAAAATGGTTGAGCAGCCCCCAGCCGTTTGCCGTGCAGAACGCTGCCACACCCGCCGCCGCGAGAGGAAAGAGCAGCCGCAGCAGCACGGTGTCGAGCGCGACGATGCCGAGATTGGCCGCCCAGCGCAGCCCCTTGGACACGGTCAAGGCACGCCGCGGAGCCGCCACCTCCCACAGGCCGATCACGGCGAAGATGCCGAAAAAGACACCAAGCCGCAGGATCGGCTCGTTGGCAAATATGAAGTGTTCGAAACTCATCATGATCTCCCCGGCCAACTGGCAGTGCGCGATATTATTGATTCGTCCAGCTTTATCCTTGACCGTAGGTCGGCCTTCAGCCCGACATGTCGCTAACCCCGTCGGGTTGAAACCCGATCTACCACACCCCTCACCCGGCTACCAGAACCGGCTGACGCCAAACGCCAGTAACGCCGCCAGCGGCAGCGTCGCCAGCCAGGACAACATGATCTGGCGCAGCGATGCCCAATCCAGCGTCTGCGCGCGCATGCCCACCCCGGCGATGGAACCGACCGAGACATGGGTGGTGGAGACCGGCACACCCAGCTTGCTGGCAAACAACACCAGCACTGCGGTGATCAGGTTGGCCGCCAATCCTTGGCCGTGGTCCATGCGCGTCACGCGGTGGCTCATGCGTTCGGCCACGCGCTTGGCAAACAGGATGCCGCCCAGCGCCATCGCGGCAGCCAGCCACCAGACCGATGCCTGCGCATCGAGCAGGCTGGAGGCCAGCAGCAGCGCGGCGATCTTCGGCGTGTCGTTCACGCCGCGCGCGAAGCAGATCGCCAGTGCGGACAGGATATGCAGCTTGTCCAGCCAGCGCGCAATCGAAAATCGTGCGGTGACGGGCAAGGTAGCGCAGTCCTCGTCGCTCCCCATCACGAGCATGGGCGACGCGACGGCTTGTATCGCGATTGCGCCGGTGCCTGTCGAGGCGGATAGTTCGGGTTCGACCACGCACACGCAATCCTCTTCCGCCGAACGCAGGCGGAAGGCCGAATACGCCAATGCCCCCAGCAGGGCGGCCAACAGCGGACTGGCCAGCAACGGCAACAGGAATGTCTGCATCAATCTGCCAAGCTGCACGCCGCTCTCGGCCTGCGCCAGGCCCGCGCCGATCAAACCGCCGATCAGCGCGTGCGTCGTCGACACCGGATACCCCAGGCGGGTGGCGAGAAAGATGGTGAGCGCCGCACCGCAGGCGACACTCAATATGAACGCGGGCGTATTGACCACCGCATCGGCCACCAGGCCTTTGCCGGAAAAATTCTGCACCAGCGTTTCCGCCAGAAACAATGCAGCCAGGCAACCGGCCACAGTGGCCAGCGTGGCCAGTGCCAGCGCCTGTCGATAGCCCAGCGTATCAGAACCCCACACGGTGGCGAAGCCCTTGAAGTTGTCGTTCGCGCCGTTGCTGAAGGCGAGGAACAAAGCAGCGATCAGTATCAGCCATTCCATTTTGGTTCTCCCGGATTGCTCTTGTGTAGGTTGGGTTAGCGGCATCACGCGTAACCCAACATATTCACTATATGCATTGTTGGGTTACGCCCCGCGGGCTAACCCAACCTACAAAAACCAGCGCTTCAACAGCACGCGCAACTTGCCTCATCGTCCTCCTTGTCATCGAACGGCATGCTCGCGCCGCAGCCCTCGAACAAACCGTAATGCGTGGCGAAATCGCCGATGAATTCGAAGTGCTCGCGGAAACGGGTGTCCTGCAGCATGCGCCATGTGTTGCCGCATACCGGGAACACGCGACCCGTCTCGATGTGATGGTGTTTGTCGAGCACGAAACGGTGCGGATGATCCGGGATGCTGCCGCGGTAGATCACCGCCTGACCGTAGTCTTCGCACGCCGTTTCCAGACCGTCGAGCTTGAACAAACGATAGGTCGCCGAATAGAACTTCAGGTTGCCCACGCGCGGCGCGAGCTTGGGATCGGTGACCTCCAGCGGACGGTCTTCGACCAATCGCGGATCGGCGAATCCGTGTGTATTCGCCAGCCGGATAAAGTCGTTCCAGTACAGCGCGCCGCCCAGGCATTCGCCGTACAACACCGGATCGTTACGCACCGCATCCGGCACGCGGCGGTCTGCATACACATCGGAGAAATAGAATTCGCCGCCTTTCTTCAACAGGCGGTGCACGCCGCGCAGCACGGCATCCTTGTCCGGCGACAGGTTGACCACACAATTGGATACGATCACATCGAAACTGCCCGGCGCCAGATCCAGCTCGTCCAGTTTTTCGATATAGCCTTCCAGAAAATGCACATTGGCATAGCCGAACTGTTCGGCGTGCCAGGCGCGATGCTGCTCGGCGACCGCCAGTTGTTCCGGCGTCATATCGACACCGATGACCTCGCCGCTCTTGCCCACCAGTTGCGCCAGCGCGTAAACATCGCGTCCCGAGCCGCTGCCCAGATCGAGCACGCGGCAACCTTCGAGCAAGGGCGGACACACCAGGCCGCAGCCGTAATAACGCGCCAGCACTTCGGGATGAACGCGCGCCAGCAACGGTTTCAACCACGCCGGGAGCGCACTGGCATCGCAACAGGCACTGGTCTTCAGGTCGTCCGATGTCTGCAATTGCTTGCCGTAATAGTCCTGAACGATTTCATGCATGATGAGTCCTCCTGTAATGATCGATACGTCAGTTATACATAGCGACATAAATCTACTGCGCGGCAGCATGGCTGCGTTGCGCGGTGCTCGGAATCCGGGGTCGCGGAGCGACAGACTGTGTGTACACTCCGGTTCCTCCGCTCCGTGCGCCTTGCCATGCAGCCGCTCGCTACGATTTCTGTCGCTATGTATAGTCGGTCGGCGCGGCTATTCCTTACATGATCCGGTTCACTGTCATTCCGACGCATAAACAATCAATTCACCTCGAACGAACAAGCCGCATCCCGCGCCACAAAATGGAACTCGGCAAACCCGGCGCGGGCACTCTCGCCGGTGTTGTCGGTGTCGGATGCGACGGAAAGCTGGATCAGGCGCGCCAGCGGCGAATTGAATTCGGCGATCACGTCCTGCCCGACATCGTGGCGCGCCGCCATCCATTTCCCGGCATTGCCCGCACCCGACTCGGCTACGATCATGCGCGTGCGGTCGGTGTAGGCATTCGGCTTGCGCGTACCGACCGGATGGCGGTTGTCCCACACATAATTGATCGCGGCATCGGGCACGGCATCGCCCCAGATACTGCGCGCCAGCGCCAGCTTGCTGCGCAACACCCAGCCGATCTCATCCGGCGGCAGCGCGAACGATACATACACGCGCGCGGCGTAATCGTCCCCGGCCTTGGTCGTCATATCGGCCTTGACCAGCGGCGCATCGATGCGCCAGCGCCAGCACAATATCGGTGTGCGATGCAGATCGACCTCGACCGGCCGCGCCAGCAAAGCCATGCTGTGGTCGGCCTCGGCGGCGATGCCCAACACGCCATCCGTACGCGTCACGCTGTAACGCGTGGCCGCTACTTTCTTGTCCAGATGTATCACGCGCCAAGGAGGCGGCACGTCGGCGGATTCGGTATTGAACTGAGTCAACCTCGCCTGCGCTTGTGCGTTGGCAGCGCAAAGCGACACACAGACCAACAAGAGGCTACGCCACAGCATGTTCAGTCCAGTGCGCGGGCAAGCGCTTCAGGTCTTGCGGTTCATCCACGTCGTGCAGCATCTGCGCCACATGCGTGTGCCAACCCAATCGGCCGAGTCGTGCCAGGGTGCTGCTGGCGACGGCATCCGTGCTCCAGGGCATATCGACGAACAGCGATGCATCGAAACGATCCAGCCCGAGCAATGCGTAGCCACCGTCCGTCGTGCAATGGATGACCGCATCGTAGTCAAACAGCGACTGCGCGGCTTGTTGCAACAGGTGCGCAGACATCTCCACACAATCCGTGCCGATCAGCAGCACGCGTTCGCCGTCTTCGCTTGCGCGCTGCGTCGCGCGTGCCAAGCGTGCACCGAGATCGCCACCGCCCTGCGCGCTGATGACGATGCCGTCCGGCAACGGAATATCGCGCCAGGCGGCATCGTCGATGGCGGGCGTCACGCACAACTCGACCGTGCCGACTTCCGCTTGTTGCGCGGCCTGCAAGGTGTGCAGCAACATCACGCGTGCCAGCGCTGCGGCACCCTGCTCGCCCAAGGCTGGAATGAGGCGCGTCTTGGCCAGGCCGGGTTGCGGCGCTTTGGCGAAGATGATGATGCGCAGCGATTTGATCACGGAATCGTTCATCGGTATAAGCCCGCCAATTCATTGGCATCCGCCCCGCGCCAATAAGCCCAGCGCAGACGCCACATCAAGAAAATGGTCGGCCACACGCCGCGCGTCTCCCAGCGGCGACCGGAAGTGGTCACGCAATGATGGATGCAGGCCGGACGCGTGAGCTGCTTCAAACGCTTGCTCAGTTCGATGTCTTCCATCAGCGGTTGCTCGGGAAAACCCTGCAAGTTCTGGAACACGTCGCGCCGCATGAACATGGCCTGATCGCCGGTGGCGATGCCGGTCAGGCAGGAACGCCAATTCATCATGCGCGCGATCACACGCAACATGAATGGCCGACCCGTGATGCACACATCGAACCTGCCCCAGCAATGCTTGTTACCGCGCAACGCCTGTGCGATATGGTGCGACGCCCCCTGCGGCAAACGCGTATCGGCATGCAGGAACAACAGCAGCTCGCCGCTCGCCACAGCCGCCCCCGCATTCATCTGCAGCGCCCTGCCGCGCGCCGACGTCACCACCTGATACCCCGCGATGCGCGCCAGCTCCGGCGAACCGTCGGTACTACCGCCATCGGCAAACACGATCTCGCAACCGGCGCGCTGGTAAGGCAGCAGATGCGCGAACAACTCTGGCAACTGCGTTGCTTCATTGAGCATGGGGATGATGATGGAAAGGTTCATGGCAAAGACCTTAAAGACCTTTTAGCCACAGAGATCACAGAGCACACAGAGAGAAACATCGCCGCTCTCTCTGTGATCTCTGTGGACTCTGTGGCAAATTGTTTTTGCATTTTCCTCACCCCCGCTTCCACGCATGATATTTCTCCAGCCAGCGCAGAACACCCTGCGGCGCATGCGCGCGTTTCCATTCACCGGCGGCATATTTGTTCGCTTCGGCCAAGGTCGGATAGGTATGGATGGTGCCCAGTATCTTGTTCAATCCCAGACCGTGTTTCATCGCCAGCACGAATTCCGCCAGCAGGTCGCCCGCGTGTTCGCCGACGATGGTGACGCCGAGGATCTTGTCCTTGCCCGGCACGGTCAGCACTTTGACGAAACCGTGCGCGGTGCCGTCGGCGATGGCGCGGTCCAGTTCTTCGTTGTTGAATTTCACCACTTCGTATGGAATGTTCTTTTCTTTCGCATCCTGCTCGTTGAGACCGACGCGCGCGACTTCCGGTTCGATGAAGGTCGCCCAGGGAATGACGGAATAATCCACCTTGAAGCGTTTGAAATTGCCGAACAGCGCGTTCACCGCCGCATACCATGCCTGATGCGCGGCGGTATGGGTGAACTGGTAGGGCCCGGCCACATCGCCTGCGGCATAGATGTTCGGGTACAGCGTTTCCAGATAGTCGTTGGTAGTGACGGTGCGCTGCACGGGGATGCCCAGCTCTTCCAGCCCGAAGCCTTTGAGGCGCGCACTGCGCCCGACCGCCGCGATCAGCGCGTCGAACTCGATGCGGTAGGTATGGCCGTCATGCTCCACCACGATAAATTTGCGTTCGCCCACCTTCTCGCAGCGCACCGCCTTGTGATCGGTCAACACCTCCACGCCGTCGGCAGCAAGCGAGGCGCGTGCCAGTTCGGAAACTTCCAGGTCTTCGCGGATCATGATGCGCGGCGCCATCTCGATCTGCTTCACCCCCGAACCCAGGCGCGCAAAGCTCTGCGCCAGTTCGCAACCGATAGGGCCACCGCCCAGCACCACCAGACGTTTCGGCGCTTCATCCAGTTCGGCAAAGGTCGACCACAGCGTATCGCTGGTGACATAGCCCACTTCCTCCAGCCCCGGCAGCGGCGGCACGAAGGGGCGCGCGCCGGTGGCGATGACGATGCTGCGCGTGGTGAGCGTCTGCGTGCTGCCGTCGTTGAGTTTGATCTCCACCGTCCACGGGTCGGTGAGGCGCGCAAAACCCTGCAACACTTCCACGCCGAGGCCGGTGTAGCGCTCCACGCTGTCGTGCGGCGCAACGGTGCGGATCACTTCATGCACGCGCGCCATCACCTTGCGGAAGCTGAATGTCGGCTGGGTCGCGCTCAGGCCGTAATGTTCGCCGTGACGCATCTGCTGCGCCAACTTAGCGCTCTTGATCAGCGCCTTGCTCGGCACGCAGCCGTAGTTCAAGCAATCGCCGCCCATCTTGTGCGTTTCGATCAGCGTGACTTTGGCTTTCACTGCCGCCGCGATGTAGGCGGAAACCAGCCCCGCCGCGCCGCCGCCGATGACGATCAGGTTGCGGTCGAATCTGTCCGGACGCTGCCATTTTGCGTAGACGCGGCGGCGTTGCAGCCACTGGATGAATTTGTTGGCGATCATGGGGAACACGCCCAGCAAGGCAAACGAGAACAGCAACGCGGGCGAGAGGATGCCGGACAGGCTTTCGAGTTGCGCCAACTGCGTGCCCGCATTCACGAACACCAGCGTGCCCGCCAGCATGCCGACCTGGCTCACCCAGTAGAAGGTGCGCGCGCGCATCGGCGTGAGTCCCATCAGCAGGTTGATGAGGAAGAACGGGAACACCGGCACCATGCGCAGGGTGAACAGATACAGCGCACCGTCGCGGGCGACGCCGTCGTTGATGGCCTTGAGCTTGTCGCCGAAGCGCTGCTGCACGCTGTCGCGCAGGACGAAACGCGAAGCCAGAAAGGCCAGCGTCGCGCCGATGGTCGAGGCGAACGACACCAGCAGCGTGCCCCACCAGAATCCGAACAGCGCGCCCATCGCCAGCGTCATCACCAGCGCACCGGGCAGCGACAGCGCCGTCACCAGCACATAACCCAGGAATGCGATGCCGGTCACCAGCCAGGGCGATTGCTGTTTCAGTGCGATGAATTCATCGCGCCGGGTTTGCAGGGTTTCCAGCGTCAGATACTGGTGCAGATCAAAGGCAAAAAACAACCCCGCCAGCAGTGCAACTGCCGCCAACAAAAAAAGTTTTCTCATTTGATGTCCCTGATAGCTTCATGCGTCGGCGCCGCAGGTGACCGGCCTATCGCCCCGCCGCAACTGCTGCCCTGCCCCGCAGTGCAACCGTAGCAGTGATCGGCCACGCGGATGGATTGCCCTTCGATGTCCTGCTGCAGCAGATCACGCAAATGCGGTCTGCCCATGCCGGTCAAGGCCAAACCGAGTTGCTGGTTGAAGTCGCAGTCATACAAAAATCCCTGCCAATCCACGCTGACCAGATTGCGGCACATCACCGTCTCCAAGTTGGCGGCGGCGAAGTTCTCGTGCAGCAGGCGCATGTAGTCGTTGAACTTGCCCTTGGAGATCAGCATCGAGCCGAAACGCTGGATCGGCATGTTGGCGATGGCCAGCAGGCGGTTGAAGTGGATGCCGAAGTGATTGAACAGCTCGCGTTTGTAGTCCGCCTCCAGTGCCGCTTGGTCCGGCGGCAGCGATGCGCCCTGCGGGTTGAACACCAGGTTCAGCACCAGCCCGCTGCCGGGGATGCCGTAACCCAGCGCGTTGAGCTGTTGCAGTGCGAGGATGCTTTTATCGAACGCGCCCTTGCCGCGCTGCTTGTCCACATTCTCCAGCGAATAGCACGGCAGCGAGGCGACGATCTCGACCTGCTGCTGCGCAAGGAATTCCGCCATATCTTCCTGCCCCGGCTCGAACAGGATGGTGAGATTGCAACGGTCGATCACCTTGCAATCCTGCCCCCGCGCCGCGCGCACCAGTTCGCGGAAGCCATCGTGCAACTCCGGCGCGCCGCCGGTCAGGTCCAGCGTGTGCAGCTTGCGTGCCGCCAGCACCTGCGGGATCAGCGCCAGCGTTGCGGCATCCATCATCTCGGTGCGGTTGGGCCCGGCATTGACGTGGCAATGCTGGCAGCTCATGTTGCATTTGTAGCCGAGGTTGACTTGCAGTGTCTCAAGTGCGCGGCGGTGCAACGCGGGGAATTCGGTGTGCTGCAACAAGGGCAAGGTGGCGTGCATGGCGTTTCCTGTTTGGTTGGATTTGCTGATGAGTCGTGCCAGCCTTGACGATTCTTACAGTTATCCGGGGAATTACTGAATATCCTGCTTTGCTCCCTTGGGCTGAGGGCTGAAATTTTTATGAGTCTTTCTGGTGCAGTGTTGCATGCTAAGGAACTTAAGCCAACGCGCAGAACGGTTTTGTAGGTCGGGCTTCAGCCCGACATGCCGCTAAACCCGTCGGGTTGAAACCCGACCTACCAAACCTTCAGTCTCTTCAGTGCGCCCCGCCCCACACCGCCTCGACCCGCGCATCGCGACCGCAACTGTAGCGGTAGTAACCATAGCGCACGGGGTTCTTTTTGTAGTAATCCTGATGGTATTCCTCGGCAAGGTAGAAAGTGGTGGCGGGGACGATCTCGGTGTAGATATGCTCAAAACGACCGCTCTGTTGCAAAGCCTGCAGGCTGGCACGCGCGGCTTTTTCCTCGGCGGCATTTTGATAGAAGATCGCGCTGCGATATTGCGAGCCGACATCGCAGAACTGCCGGTCTTTCACCGTGGGGTCGATATGCCGCCAGAAATAATCCAGCAACTTTTCATAGCTGACCTTGCGCGGATCGTAGCGCACCCGCACCGCCTCGGCATGTCCCGTGCCACCGCGACTCACCTGCTGGTAAGTCGGGTTGGCCAGCTTGCCGCCGATGTAGCCGGACTCGACATCGATCACACCGTCCAGCTTTTCGAAGTCGGCCTCGATGCACCAGAAGCAGCCACCCGCGAACAGTGCGTTAGCCGTTGCAGTGTCCGCCGCCCGTGCCACCGTGGCGAACGACAGGACACACACGGCCAGCAGCAGATTCAGGCGCGCGCTCATACTCTCAACGCCGGTAGCGGCGTCCCCTCGGCGACGAATTCCAGCGCCAGCCCGTTGTTGCAATAGCGCAGACCGGTGGGTTGCGGGCCGTCGTCGAACACATGGCCCTGATGTCCGCCGCACCGCGCGCAGTGATATTCCGTGCGCGGCCATATCAGCTTGAAATCGGTCTTGGTGGCCACCGCATCCGGCAGCGGTTGCCAGAAACTGGGCCAGCCGGTGCCGCTGTCGTACTTGTGTTTTGAAGAGAACAAAGGTAGCGCACAGGCCGCACAGATGAATGTGCCGCTGCGTTTCTCCTTATCCAGCGGGCTGCTGTGGGCGGGTTCGGTGCCCTCCTCGAACAAGATCGCATATCGGTTAGCCGGCAACACCGCGCGCCATGCCGCTTTGCTTTTCACCAAAGGTTGCACTGCCGCCCTCATCATCTCCCCCGCCAGCGCCGGCAATGCCATCAAAATCGACAAGCCAGACAGGCCTCTCAAAAAGTCTCTACGTTTCATCATCGCCTCCGTTTTGAAATGGGAACACCGGATCAAACCCGTTCACCCTGTCGAAGGACAGTCAGCCGACCCGTGTTCTCCTTGAACACTCCCTGCACCCATTAATTCGGACATCGGCAAAAAAAAGTTACATGCACACGCAGATCCCCGCCCCTCTACACGCAGGCGGATACGAATGATCATACCCGCGCTGCCCAGCGTATCAACCATCACCTGAATATTGTTATGCGCGGGATAGCGACCGTGCGTAAGAATCCCCCGGCGAATTACGACTGAAACGAAAAACGGAGGGCAAACATGAACAGTGCACTGCAAAAGATGGGCGGTTTCCTGGCGCGCTATCTCACGCGGGAAAGGCATATGCACGGCAGCTTCACGCCGACTTCAGTGGCGCGACTGCGCGAAACGCTGGAGATCGGCGACGTGCTGCTGGTGGAAGGCAGCAGCCGAGTCAGCACCGCCATCAAGTTCCTCACTCAATCCACCTGGTCACATGCCGCACTCTATGTGGGTGACACCTTCACGCACCGGCTGGCGCCGGCACAATGTTTCATCGAGGTGGATATGCGGCAAGGCGTAAGAAGCTGCGGGCTGGAAGATTTCGCGGGTGCGCATACGCGCATCTGCCGACCGTTCGGGCTGAACGAAAGCGAACGCCACCAAGTCGCCGCCTACGCCGTGGCGCGCATCGGCCAGCAATACGACCTGCGCAACATCGCCGACCTCGCGCGCTACCTGCTGCCGACACCGCCCGTACCGACCCGCTTCCGCCGCCGACTGCTGACACTGGGCAGCGGCGACCCCACACGGGCGATCTGCTCCACACTGATCGCGCAAGCCTTCCAATCCATCCGCTACCCCATCCTGCCCGTCGTAAAAGAGTACGACGCCGACAGCCCGGACTGCCCCGGCTGCATCGAAGAGATATTCAAACTGCGCCACCACAGCCTGTTCACCCCGCGCGACTTCGATGTATCGCCCTACTTCCAGATCGTCAAACCGGCGCAGACGAGCGGCTTCAACTTCAGGGAGTTGAAGTGGGAGGATGTTTCAGGTTAAGAGCGAAGGTTCGCGCACGGCACAATGGGCGGGTTTTCGGCCACTCCGGTCATGGCTCTTAACGAATTCGTCGCCGCAAACCGGACATTGGCGAACTCACACTTTCGCCCCTTATAGGGACGGTCAGTTTTCTCCAAAGCGGGCAGCTACACCTATGCAGCCCACAAAGCCGACAGTAGTTCCGCCTGCGCCAACACCGTTTTGGTCGCCTCTTCCTGCAAATCAGGCGGGAAGCCATGTTTTTTCAGGATGCGTTTCACCATCACCTTGATTCTGGCGCGCGCGCTTTCGCGCACCGCCCAGTCGATGGTCACGCTCTTGCGCACCTGGGCTACCAGTTCGGCGGCGATCACTTTCAGCTCATCGTTGCCCATCGCCTGCACTGCGCTTTCGTTCGCTGCAAGCGCATCGTAGAAAGCGATCTCGTCTTCGTTCAGCCCCAGATTTTCGCCGCGCTTGGTTGCCGCATCCATCTCCTTGGCCAGCTTGATCAGCTCTTCGATGACCTCCTGCGTGGCAATGGCGCGGTTGTGATAGGCGTTGAGCGTGCTCTTGAGCATTTCGGAGAATGCGCGGCTCTGCACAAGATTGCGCAAGGAGCGCTTTTTGATTTCGTCCTTGAGCAGCTTCGCCAGCAACTCGGCCGCCACATTCTTGTGTTTCAGTCCGCGCACTTCGGCCAGAAACTGGTCTGAAAGAATGCTGATGTCCGGCTTCTTCAAGCCTGCGGCCGTGAATACGTCAATGATGCCTTCTTCCGCCATGATAGCCTTGGAGACGAGCTGCCGAACTGCCACGTCAATCTCCTCTGGCGGACGTTGCGTGCCGGACGATTTGACGAGCTGTGCCTTGATAGCCTGAAAGAATGCAATATCGTCGCGCAATTCGATAGCCTCATCCGTTGCCGCGCAGAGTGCAAACACGCGGGAGAGATCGGAAACCACCTGAGTAAATCGTTGCTTGCCGTCCTCTTGCAGCAACACATGTTCCTGCCCTGCGGGAATCAAACCAAGGCGCTCGGCTGACGTGCCGGTCGTCCACTTGTCCCAGTTGAAGCCGTGCATGATGGCGCAAGCGACTTCGTGTTTCTCCTGCATCATCGCAATCGCCTGCGCGGTATCGATGCTCGGGCTGCCCTGTCCGCCGCTCTCGGTGTAAATGGAAAGCGCGTGCTTCAACTGATCGGCAAGCCCCAGATAGTCAACCACCAGCCCGCCGGGCTTGTCGCGGAACACGCGGTTCACGCGGGCGATGGCCTGCATCAGGCCGTGGCCGCGCATAGGCTTGTCGGCATACATCGTGTGCAGGCACGGCGCGTCGAAGCCTGTCAGCCACATATCGCGCACGATCACGATGCGGAACGGATCCTTGCTGTCCTTGAAACGCGTAGCGAGATCGCGGCGACGCTGCTTGTTGCGAATATGCGGCTGCCAGTCCGGGCCATCGTCGGCGCTGCCGGTCATCACGATCTTGGCGACACAGGCCTGTTTCTTTTCGACCTCGATGTCGTCGTCTTTGGCACTCGCCCATTCTGGCCGCAGCTTGATGATGGCGTTGTAAAGGTCAACGCAAATGCGGCGGCTCATGCATACCACCATGGCCTTGCCATCCATCGCTTCAAGGCGTCGCTCGTAATGCTGCACCAGGTCTGCGGCCACCAGCGCAATGCGTTTCGGGTCGCCAACCAATGCCTCCAGTGCCGCCCATTTCGTCTTCAGCTTCTGTTTCTTGGCGTCTTCCTCACCCTCGGTGATTTCGTCGAACTCTTCGTCGATTTCCGGCAGCGCAGCCTCGTTCAGCCCCAGCTTGGAAATGCGGCTCTCGTAATAGATCGGCACCGTCGCCTTGTCCGCCACGGCGCGCTGGATGTCGTAGATGCTGATGTAATCGCCAAAGATCGCCCGCGTGTTGGCATCGTTCTTCTCGATGGGCGTGCCGGTGAAGCCGATGAATGAAGCATTCGGCAAGGCATCGCGCAGGTTGCGCGCCAGGCCGTCGATCAAATCGTATTGGCTGCGGTGTGCCTCGTCGGCGATCACCACGATATTCCGTCGCGGCGAGAGCTCAGCCATCTTCTCGCCCTTTTCCGGCATGAACTTTTGTATCGTGGTGAAGACCACGCCGCCGCTGGCTACTTGCAGCAGCTCGCGCAACCGTTCGCGGCTTTCCGCCTGCACCGGCATCTGGCGCAGCAACTCGTGGCAGCGCTGAAATTGCCCGAAGAGCTGGTCGTCCAAATCGTTGCGGTCGGTCAGCACCACCAGTGTCGGATTCTTCATCGCCGGATGGCGCACCACGCGAGCGGCGTAGAACAGCATGGAAAAACTCTTGCCCGAGCCCTGCGTGTGCCACACCACCCCGGCGCGGCGGTCGCCCGGCTTGCCGCCGTGCATCCTGCCCGTCCAGTAATTGCCCTGATCCTGGCGCAGCAAGTTTTCTTCCGCCATACCGCTTGCGCGCACAGTTTCTTCCACGGCGGCGTTCACCGCGTGGAACTGGTGATAACCCGCGATAATCTTGTGCAGCCGGTCGCTGTTGGTATCTTCCTCAAACACGATGAAATGCTGGAGCAGATCGAGAAAGCGCCTCGGCTCGAACACCCCGCGCACCAGCACATCCAGCTCCAGCGCCGTCTTGGGCGCATCGCCCTCGCCATCGACCGTGCGCCACACCTTGAACCATTCCTGGCTGGCCGTCAGCGAACCGATGCGCGCATTTGTGCCATCGGATACCACCATCAGCTCGTTGTAGTTGAACAGGCTGCCGATTTGCTGCTTGTAGGTTTGCAGTTGATTGAAAGCCGACCAGATCGTCGCATCCTCATCCGCCGCATTCTTCAGCTCGACCACCGCCAGCGGCAAACCGTTGACGAACACCACGATGTCCGGCCGCCGGTTGTTCTGCCCCTCGATCACCGTAAACTGGTTCACCGCCAGCCAATCATTGTTGCCGGCGTTGTCGTAATCCACCAGCCGCGCATGATCGCCCGCAATGCTGCCATCATCGCGCCGGTATTCCACCGGCACGCCGTCTCGTAACATCGCGTGAAATGCGCGGTTGGTTTGCGTCAGCGTAGGCGTGCCGACGCGCAACACCTTGCGCAACGCATCCTCGCGCGCCTCTTCCGGGATCGCCGGATTCAAGCGCCAGACCGCCTCGCGCAAGCGGCCAACCAGCACCACGTCAGCGAAGGTATCCCGCTCCGCTGCCGCTTCGCCGGGGGCCATGTGCGGCCCGTAGGCGATGGCATAGCCTAACTCCCCGAACCAGCTTAGGGTGGCGTCTTCGACGATGGATTCGTTGAAAGTGTTCATGACTTCGGAGATTTTGGTTTCTTCGGTCTTGGCAGCTTTTGTATCTGCTGCGCGGTTTTTTCGAAATCCGCGTCCACCGCACGCGGCAAGGAATCCTGTAAGGCACGGTAGCGGGCATATTCCAATTCGGCCTTCCCCCTGGCGTTTTCGGCGGAAATCTTCCCCGCGTGATCCAGCAGTTCGCGTCCGGAAATTTTAAGGAAATCATCCAGCTTCGTGATCCAGTCCTTCATCGTCATCGGCTTGCGTTCCAGCGCCTGAAGCTCTGCATATTCGATGTAGAGGTTCACAATGCGATTCAACACCTGCAATTCGTCTTCCGTCAGATAATTCTTGGCGACCGCCACATCTTCCTTCCGCACGATGCCGCCGGGGCGCGTCGTCTGCAATCCCATCAACGGCTTCAGTGCATCGGCCCGCTCATGGATGATCTCAGCCGCAGTGTGGCCGTGGGTGGCCCAGTGCATCTTGTTCTGTACCGTGGCGAAAAACTGCTGTGACATTTCTGTATCCGCCGCGTAGTCCACACTCGTCGCGTAAATATCGAGCACCTTCTGGTAAAACCGCCGCTCGGACGAGCGAATATCCCGGATGCGTTCCAGCAGCTCGTCGAAATAATCCTTTTGCCCCGATCCCGGTGGGTTCTTCAGCCGCTCGTCATCCATGGCGAAGCCCTTCACCAGATACTCGCTCAAGCGCGCCGTCGCCCACTGACGGAACTGTGTGCCGCGATGGCTGCGGACACGGAAGCCCACCGCAAGGATGGCGGGCAAGCTGTAATGCATGACCGGGCGGGAGACTTGCCGAGAGCCCTCCAATCGAACTATTAAGTGGGACTTAATAGTTGCCTCCGCCGTCAGCTCACCCTCCGCATAAATCGCCCTCAGGTGCAGATTGATGTTGGGCACTGTCGTCTGGAACAGTTCGGCAATCTGGATTTGCGTCAGCCAAAGAGTCTCGTTTTCAAGCCGGCACTGGATGCGCGTGCGCCCGTCCTCGGTTTGGTAAAGGATGAATTCGGATTGGGGTATGGAATCGTCACTCATGGCATAGCCATCTTCAAAATGTAGGAGCTGGCGGGCAAAACCGAGGAACTGCTCCTCATATTTGGAGAGCTCAAACTCAAATTCGGGAAGCTGGGTGCCGAAATTCTGGAAGGTAGACCGAAAACGCCATTCGCCGCCGGTTCGCCGGGCGCCATGTGCGGCCCGTGGGCGATGGCATAGCCCAATTCCCCGAACCAGGTCAGGGTGGCGTCTTCGACATGCGATTCGTTGATGGTGCTCATGACGCGTAATTCCACCATGTCTTGAGGGCTATAATGCCTTGACGTAAGCAGCGGCCATCCCCATAATCGCCCCCACGCCGTGACTGCGCCGTTACTAGCAGGATCGTGGGAGCAATCCCCGACACGGCGCCCTTCTTTTTCACCATCCCCCCTTTGGAAACTTTACCAGGCCATAGCCCTCAAGCTTCCCGGCGGGTGAGCGCCTGAACGACCCTTCGATTTTCCGGAAAAACCGCTCATCCTTCGCCCTGTAGGCACGAAATACAGCACCTGCAACCATGTCCGCAAATTGCACGCCCACGCTCAAGTGGGAAGGGGCGATAAACAAACCCTCGATCAGATTCTGATAGCTCGAAAAATTTGTCTTGTTGCCATCAAGAAGCTGATGGTGCAGCTCTCTCAAGCGGGCATCGTCCTTTGGGCCACGGTGATCGCAAACCACGATGCCGTTAACCTTCTGCCCGACGGTGCGCTCCAAATCCTGCAAGTAATACTGAAAGCGCTCCGTAAGCTGCTTGTAGGAATACCAGTAAAGATCATCCGCATTCTTGATGTAAGCCAGCTTGTATGCCAGCGGAACATTCGTCGCAACGCAAATCAGGCGAATGGACTTGTACGTTCCAATAATCTCGTAAAGCTTGGTGCGCAGCGCCTCCTTCTGCGCCGGATCCAAATGACTGAGGCTATGCTGCTTGCTGCCTTGCTTTTCCGGCGCGAAGTAGCGCCACTTGACCTCGCCCTCGACCTTGAAGTGATCCTTCAATCGCCCCAAATCCGCCGCGAGCTTGGCCCAGAAATCCTCCGGCACCACAATTCCGCCCAGCACGAACAGTGGGGTTTCGTCCTGCTTCGCGGGTGGCGGAGGTGTTCCAGATTCATCAACAAATAAGATTTGCATCAGATTCCCTCCCCGCTCAGATGCGGCCCGTGGCCGATGGCATAGCCAAACTCTCCGAACCAAGTTAGGGCAGCATCTTCTACGATGGATGTTTTGAAATGACGACTCATGTCGCAGCAGCCGCGTTCAGGAACGACACGCCACTGTCTTTCATGATCTCGAAAGTGTCCTCGTCCGCATATGGGTTAGCGATCTTATCTTCCCGGTAAAGCTCGTAGAGCAACAACCAGTACTGATCGATCTCATAGAGATCAGCAGAATTGAGAGAGTTTGCGAACTCGATCACGTTTTCCTGGTTGGCCACGTCACCCGAAAGATAAAGCAGCAACAGCGCCACACAATCGCGCGTCGCCATAACTTCGTCGGCGACATTTTTGCTAATGCTCACTTCGTACTTGTTGAAATAGTAAAGCGCCCACGCCAACCCATCCGAGCGCCGAAACCGAGCATTTTCCAGAGCAAGCCGCTGCAATTGCTCGCCATAAAGAAAGGCTCCAGGCAATAGGGTAGCCGCAAGAAGCTTTTCCAATAGAGGCAGGAGCACAGGCTGGTGAAACGAAAGTGTCAGGGCATACGGCAGTATGTCGAACTCAGCCATAAATTCAAGTTTCCGACCGAGCAGTCCCTTGAGTGCGAACTTCAACACACTGCCGTCTGGGGTGTCTTTTGCGAGTCGTACAGCCAGATTCAAATAATTCACTGCATCGTAGCCACTGATTTCTTCGCTCTTCGGCATGCTCAGCGCAAGCTCTGTTGCCCAGTCAGCGCTCAATGCCGTAGGGAGCGGAATAACTTTGGTCTTTTTGATATTGAGGAGCATTTTGTACTTAGCAAGTTCTTCCGCGAGTCGCCTGATAAACTCCTGCGCTTCCCCTTCCGTCTCACAATAAGCTGTGTAGTCGTCCATGAACCTGAAGTAAACAAAGTCCTCTCTCAGTGCGTCGTCCACGCGCGCTAGAATAACTTCAGACACCACATTCGATGTGGCAGGTCCGATCGCTACACCTTGCGTCTCGTTTCTCTTAAGCCACCGAACCTTCTTGTCCAGTTGATTGAACCACTCAGACGCGTGTACAGGCTTCGCGTGCTTCTTGGCGTGATCGAAGCCGACCGCGGCCCACGAAATCGCGTGTGTGTAAATACTTGGAAAACAATTGGCAACGTCTGTATGCACCATGAAGCGCCGACCAAAAGCACCTCGAAGGTTACGCTTCGTTTTCTCAAATGACTTCTCGTAGTCCATGATAATAAATCGGCCATCCGAATGCTGACTTGGACGTATCAAACTGTTCTTATTGGTGGCGATGTAATCCAGCTTGTCCCAGTGTTCATGAATACACAGTGCGAGATGCGCATATCCGGTGGGGTGCGGTATTGAACAGATTCGCGACACTCCGTTGAAGCGCGTGAGCTTGTAATCAACAGCGTCGAAGCCTTGGTAGCCTTCGACCTTGCGCGGCTTACCAGCGACCAGTTTTTTTGCCACTTCGGGCGTGAAGGTGATTGAACTGAATACCGGAGGCATCTCCTCTTTGGCCTTCTTCTGCATAGGCAGGAAGTTATGCTGCAAGAGACTGGCAAGGAGAAAGTCTTTACCTACGCTCATATAGTTACTTCCGCAATGCGCTCGGACACACTCAGCTCCCCGCTCAGCAACTTCGGCAGCAGCGCATCGCGAATGGTGCCGAGGGTACGGGATTGAGCGCGGTTGGCGATGATTTGGTCAATCAGCGGCGCCATGATGTGGGACATGGATTCCAGCAACGAGTGTGCCGGAACAAGGACTTTGGCTGCGGTGAGATGACCACGCTGAATATGACCCATCGTGGTTGCCTTGTCGGCAGCAATGAGGCGGAACTCATCGAGATGATAGAGCGTCCAGAGGTAATAGAACCACTTCGGAAAGTCGGATGATGTCACTTTGAACAGGTGTTGGTTCAATGCGCCGCGTCCGCCGCACCACAGCTCAACTTCCAGACTGCCTGACCACGAAAATAGAACGTCGCCATCATCGACGATGTACTGAGGGGCAAGCTCAGTGTTACAGCGATCAGCGCCTTCGCTATCGCCTTTGCGGAGTTGAGCAATCTTGATGACCGGGAGCGTTTCGCCATCGCCGGGCGGATATTTTTGGAGAGCGAGGCCATTAAGATAGTCGGCAACCTGGTCCAGGCTGCGCACCGCCCATCCTTGCGGAATATGCCCGAGCGGTGACTCCTGAAAATGAGCGGGGAAGAGCGCGGCGGTGGCGGCATCGAGGCCGGCGGGCTGGCGGCCATCGAGTTTGGCGCGGACGGGGTCGAAATCCACGAACCAGCTCTGGAACAGCTCACGCGCCATCTCCTCCAGCGTCGCGTTCATCCGCCGGTTCAGCTCGATCTTGTCGTCCAGTGTGCCGAGGATGTGCGCGATGGCTTTTTGTTCGTCTGGCGGCGGGAGCGTTATTTTCATTGCCCGCTGATCGCGAAGGCTGACGTACTCCGCCATATCGGTTTGCCCAGCAACGCCCTTATATTGCAGGAAAAACTCACGTCCGTTCATCCAGTAGTAGAGCCAGCGCGGATGAATACGTGCTGGGTCACTAGCACGCCAATAGCAGAGTTGAGGCGAGTAAACGAATTCTGGCGTGTGTTCGCGAACAAAGGCAAATCGGCCAACGGTGCCCTTGGAAGTGAAAACCACATCGCCTGGAAGACTTCGCTTGAGACCTACTCGGGAAAGTGTTTCAGGCGGTACACGGTCTGCATCCTCAAAATGAAATCCACCATCAATGTTCCCAACTCTTGCGAAAGGAATGCCTGTCTTTGAAAGCTCACTGTTCTTTGCCCGATAGCCGTCGTTAATTAATAACACACCATCGCTAATTAACTCTTCGACCTTATGTTGTGCGTAATCACCCGGAGAATTGTTGACCCCCGTGTTTTCCGTCACGTCCTGAAAAACAACATATTCTTTGCGAATGATCTCGTGAAAGCGTTCAGGCACATCGTCCCACACATGGAAATCCACCAGAAAAGGCAGATCGCTTTCCGCCAGTGCTTCCTTGAGTTCTGAAACACGGGGCTGTTGCTCGGGTGTGGTGAAGGCCACCAGATCGAGGTCAGAGTTGGGCCGGGCTGTCCACTTCACGCGCGAACCATAGGCCCACACCGCAACGCCGGGAATGTAGCGGCGCAACAGTGCGAGCAGCGTTTTTCGCTGGCCCGCCGTGATGTCTATCGCGGCGGTCATTCCCAGGTGGTTCCCGTCATGGTCTGGTAGAGGCCGATGGCATCGTCGATGAAGTCGCCGACGACCGCGAGGGTTTCTTCCGTCTTTTCTCCGCTGTAGTCATGGGCGGTGCTGGTGCGGGCATCCGCGTATTTCAGCCACTGCTCTACGCTGGAGGCGAACAGGTCGTTCTGACCGGCCAGCTTCAGCAGGGGTTTGGGGCTGTTGGGGACATCTGCCAGACCGATTTCTTCGATGAGGTAGCGCTTGAGGTCTTTCCACAGGGTGTCGTAGCAGGTCTCGAAACGATGGATGACGGATTCGGCGATGGCTTCGCGGTCTATGTCGGTGAGTTCGATGCGATCCTGCGACAGTTGGTAATTGGCAAACTGCTGCTCCAGATGCTTGAGCGATTTTTGGAGTTTGTCGTAGTCGATCATGGCTTATTTCCCCTGCTTCGTGACTTCGTAGCCCAAGCCTTTAAGATTTCTTGCGATGGTTTTTTCCAGCTTCGCGGATGCGTCGAACTGTTCGCTCAACTCGGCGACCAGCCGCGCCATTTTTTCTTCGAAGGGCTCGCTGTCTTCTTCGATTTCTTCGGCGCCGACATAACGGCCCGGTGTGAGGACGTAGCCGTGTTGCTTGATTAGATCGAGGTTCGCGGATTTGCAGAAGCCGGGGATGTCAGCATAGTTCGCTTGCCCTTCGACAGGCTCAGGGCGAACGGCTGGGTCGCCGCGCCAGGCATGGTAGGTGCTGGCGATTCTGACGATGTCTTCGTCGGACAGTTCGCGGTGCACGCGGTCGATCAGCGTGCCGAGTTTGCGGGCGTCGATGAATAAGGTCTGTTTGCGGCGGTCGCGGCGTTTGCCGTCATTCTTGTTTCGGGTGAGGAACCATAGGCAAACGGGAATTTGCGTGGAATAGAAAAGCTGGCCGGGCAGCGCGACCATGCAGTCCACCATGTCCGCCTCGATGATAGCTTTGCGGATTTCGCCTTCGCCGGACTGGTTGGAGGACATGCTGCCGTTGGCGAGCACAAAGCCGGCATGGCCATCCGGGGCGAGGTGATGGATGAAGTGCTGCACCCAGGCGAAGTTGGCGTTGCCTTTGGGGGGCACGCCATGTTGCCAGCGCACATCGTCATCCTTACGGAACCAGTCGGAATCGTTGAAGGGCGGGTTGGCGATGACGAACTGCGCCTTGAGGTCTTTATGCAGATCGCGCCGGAAAGTGTCGGCCTGCTCGGGGCCGAAGTCGGCTTCGATACCGCGAATGGCGAGGTTCATGATGGCGAGGCGGCGCGTGGTGGCGTTGCTCTCTTGGCCGTAGATGCTCAAGTCGCCGATGCGCCCGCCATGTTCAAGCACGAATTTTTCCGACTGCACAAACATGCCGCCGGATCCACAGGCGGGGTCATAGATGCGGCCTTTGTAGGGCGCGAGCATTTCGACGATGGTGCGCACGACGCAACTGGGGGTGTAAAACTGGCCACCGTTCTTGCCTTCGGCGCTGGCAAAACGGGTAAGGAAGTATTCGTAAACGCGGCCGAGCAGGTCAACGGAGCGGTGCGATTTTGCATCCTCGCCCTCTGTGGCGGTGGCTATCAGGGTAATCGTGCCGATGAGGTCGATCAATTCGCCGAGTCGGTGCTTGTCGAGCGCGGGGCGGGCGTAGTCTTTGGGCAATACGCCTTTGAGGCGTTGGTTGTCGCGTTCAAGGGCGACCATCGCATCATCCACCACCTTGCCGATGGCCGGCAACTTGGCTGACGCCATGAGGTGCGACCAGCGCGCCTCTTTCGGCACCCAGAAGACATTCTCGGCACGGTATTCGTCGGCATCTTCAGGATCAGAGCCTTCGTAGTCACCCTTGCCCTCAAGCAACTTGGTGCGCATTTCTTCGAAAGCATCGGAGATGTATTTGAGAAAGATCAGGCCAAGAACAACGTGCTTGTATTCCGCCGCATCCATGTTGTTGCGCAACTTGTCGGCGGCAAGCCACAGCTTGGCCTCGAAGCCGATGTTGGCGGAGGAGTCATTCTTTTTCGGTGCTGCTTTTGCCATCAGACATCCCTGAATTTCTTATTATTGGCCGACCATGCCGATAGACATGGACACATGGGGCGTGATGCTAGCAGATTTCGGCAAATAACTCGCCCAACGGAAAGCGTATGAGAACGTCGGTTATTGGCACATTGCAGTAGCTCATGTTGCGAAATTACCTTCGCTAAAGCTGCCGTACGCGAAGGGCAGTTCCGGCCGAGCAGCCGCCCCACACCCCTTACTTCTCCTCCAACTCGTTCTTCCCCTTCGCATAGGTGCGCGTCATCACTCTGAGCGCTTTCATCTGCTCGCCGAAGTTGCGGCAGCCGGCACACATCATGGTGTGCAGTTTAAGGGGGGCTTTTTCCGATAACGCCAGCGGGCGTTCTTGCGATTCGGACATCAGCCGGGTCGCCTCCTGGCAATTCATCATGATTTTTCTCCTTGCAGATACCAATTGTTTTCAATGCACTCGCGCAAACGCAGGCGGGCGCGATGCAGCAGCACATGCAGATTGCTGGTGCTCAGTTCCACCGTGGCACAAATCTCGCCGGCATCCAGTTCGACGAATTCGCGCATCATAAACACGCGCGCTTGCTTCGGCGGCAGGTGCTCCAGACAAGCTTCGAAGACGCGCCAAAAATGTTTCTCGCGCATGCTGGCCTCTGGATTGCCCCAGGCAACTGGGCGTTCATCCTGTAGCCAGAAACCCTTGCGATCGAACAGTTCCGACATATCTTCCTCGTCCTCGTCATGTGTAAAACTGCTGATGTTGACCATGCGTTGCTTGTGGCGCAGGACATCGGATATCTTGTTTTTCAGAATCGCAAACATCCAGGTCTTGAACGCGGCGCGCCCGCCGAACGAATCGGCGTTCTTCATCGCGCCGATCAACGCTTCCTGCACCGCATCTTCAGCCTGGCTGGCATCGCTCAATTGCAGGGTGGCGAACTTTAGCATCTGGCGGCGGATATCTTGCAGGAACGCGGTGTCGGCGAGCAGGCTTTGTTCAGTTTTTGGTTTGGCAGTCATTGCTTTCCCCGAGTTCAAGTTCATTCTTCGCCGCGCTATAGCTGGCAACGCAATACGGCACCAGATAGTTCACCAGCAGATGCCCCGCTCGATTGTAGCGCCATCCAGCATGGCCTCGCCCTGATTCACCAGATTCAGCAGCGTACCCACCACCAGGGCGATCTTCAGCGCATTGATCACGATGTGGCGCAACAGGGAGATTTCGATCAAGCGTCGCATGGCTATCGCGCCGGGTAGGTGCCGTACTTGCGCATAAAACGGCGGTCAATCCAGTTCTTCCAGCGCCACACCCAGCCGCCTTGCGCGCTCAATGCACCCCATGATGCAATGGCATGTTGCGGCCCGGTGGCCAGCAGATACAACGATTTGTGGCGCGGGCGATAACGCAGCAGGGGCGCATCGCTTGCGGCCAGAAGATTGTGCGCCAGCACCGGCCCGGCAAACACCGCATGCACACCCGAGCGCGGCAATTGCACATCGGTGCGCGCACATACATCACCGGCGGCAAAAACATCGGGATGTGACACGCTGCGGTGCCGCGCATCGACCAGCACATAGCCGCGCTCGTCGCGCGCCAGATCGGTCTGCGCCAACCAGCCGGCGGGACGCGCGCCGGTGGCAGCGAGGATGCGGTCGGCGGCAAGATGCGCGCCGGTAGAAAGTTGCACACCGTCCTCATCACCCAGTGCCTGCGCTTGGTACAGCGCAATCCCGCGCTGCTGCAACAGCACGCGCACGCGCCGCTTGACCCCGGCGGCATGCCCCGGCAGCAAGCCATGGTCGGAAGCGATCAGGATGACTTCGGCATTCCTCGCGCGCGCCGCCAACGCATGGCGCGCGGCAAATGCCAGTTCGACACCGGCCGCACCACCACCCACCACGATCAGACGATAGCCGGATTTCCCGGTTGCGGCCTGCACGATACGCGGCCACTGCGCGACAAAATGCTCCAGCGGCTTCACCGGCAGCAGTCGCGCGCCCGCCGCCTGCAGGCGCGCGGTGTCGATCTCGCTGCCCACATCCAGCGACAGTTGGTCGAAGCCAAGCCAGCTGCCGTCGGCCAGTTGCACCATGTGTTGTGCGGCATCGATACCGGCCACACGCGACTGGATGATGCGCACCCCGGCCCGTTCCGCCA
This sequence comes from Gallionellaceae bacterium UBA6222, assembly GCA_002421915.1. Lineage (GTDB taxonomy): Bacteria > Pseudomonadota > Gammaproteobacteria > Burkholderiales > Gallionellaceae > Sideroxyarcus. The sequence goes on along the minus strand of DISA01000057.1, from coordinate 81,306 downwards.
GCGGCAGCAGGTCGATGCGGCATTCGTCCAGTGTGTAATGCCCGGCCATCCAGCCGGGCAACATACCGGAGTACATCTGGTAACGCCCGGGGGTGATCAACGTGACCTCCCTGTCCATTTTGCGTTGTGCGAGCGCGCGCAATATGCTCAATTGCGCGTGGCCGCCGCCGACCAGGATCAGGCGCTGCGAATTCGAGTTCATCATGGTTTTCCAAAAGCTGTCGGCGCATAGTCGCAGCACCGGCCGCAAAGCTTACAACGAAAAACGCCGCGCGCCGCGCTTGCTCCCCGGCGTAGTAATATCCGCCCATGTCCGATTCCGTCAAACCGCTCGACGACTTCCTGCGCCGCCTCCATCTCGGCTCGGAGGTGTATTACGTCGGCCAATTGTGCGATGCCTGGCACATGTCCACCCCCGGCGGCAGCGATGCGACGACCTTTCATCTGGTGTGCAGCGGCGAGGCGTGGATCCATATGCGGGACGGAAGCGCGCCGACGCGGTTGGCGGCTGGCGACATTGCTTTCTTTCCGCACGATGCGGCGCATACCTTCAGCGCGCAGCCCGACATTCCGCAGCAACCGTTCGACTATTCGCACCCCGCCCCGCTCGATAAGCAGGCTCCCGGAACCGGGTTGTTGTGCGGCCATCTGAAACTGCCCGCGCATATCCGCCGCCTGTTGCTCACCTCGTTCCCGGACTTCCTGCTGATCCGCCCGGATCAAAGCCCGATCGGAAAGCCGCTGCGCGGCATCATCGAGCTGATGACCGAAGAAGCCACACTGAATGACCTCGGTGTAATTGCCGTTCTGGACCGCTTGTCGGATGTGCTGTTCCTGTATGTCCTGCGCCACACCCTGCATCAGGCGCCGCAACTCTCACCCTTGTTACTGGCCCTTTCGGATACGCATCTGCGCCCCGCCCTGACTGCGTTTATTGACGCGCCAGCGGATAGCTGGAGCATCGAACGCATGGCCGCTCTCGCCTGCCAGTCGCGTTCCGCCTTCGCCGAGCGCTTTACCCGGCTGGTTGCGCTGCCGCCGATGGAATTTGTGGCGATTTGGCGCATGCAACAGGCAACCAGTCTGCTCGCCGACAGCCACGCCAACATGCTGGATATCGCCCTGCAGTGCGGCTACGAGTCAGAAGCCGCCTTCCGCAAGGCATTCAAGCGCGTCATCGGTATTGCGCCGGGGCGACTGCGCAAGACGCAATCCTGATCACCACTCAGGCCGGGGTTGTGCCTCTCCAGCTTCTCATATATGATTCTCATTCCATGAATGTTTTATCTGAAAACTCGCCAACCCAAGCAATTGGAATATTGGCCAACGCGCTATAACCACGGAGCCCGCCATGTCACACGACTGTTCGACCACGATTTCTTTCAACCTCAGCTACCCGTTCGATGCACGCGGCATCGCCAAGCGTTTTCGCCATGCCGCCATCTTTGGCGCGCTGGACTCGCTCAATCCGGGCGAAACCATGCAATTCATGAACGACCACGACCCGATTCCCTTGCTGGGGCAATTGCAGCAACGCTACGGCGAACATATCGCCATCGAGTACGTGGCGCGCGAGCCGGGTCAAATCACCATCAACTTCAAGCGCGTTTAACTTTCTCCATGCAGCGCCATCCCCGCTTGCAGCCGCTGTCGCGCGAGCACTATGGCGCGCTCAAGCTGGCGAAGCTGTGCGCGCAAGCCGCAGACGGGGATGACACCGCCATCGGTCTGGCATGCCAGCGTGCCATCCAGTCCTGGGCGGACGAATTGCATCCCCACTTCATGCTTGAAGAAAATTCGCTATTCCCGCTGTTGCGGGATACGCCGCACCAGCCGCTGGTCGAGCACGCCCTGCTCGACCACCGCGAACTGGCCAGATTGAAGGATCACATGCTGTCTGCCGACAGGGAAGCGTTGCGCCAGTTCGGGCAACTGTTAAAAGCGCATGTGCGCTTCGAGGAACGCGAGCTGTTTCCGGTGCTGGAAACCCATCTGACTCCACCCGCGTAATTTCCAAACATCACCCCCCCGTTACCGGCCGCATGCGTGCAAGGGAAATGAAATCCGGACGAACGGACATAAATTTCATCTTCACGGTCATGGCGCAACAAATACAACCTCCTGAAAATACGTTCCAGCAACACTCCGTTGCGCAACCCATTCAGGAGATCACCATGAGCACTTTCACCCTGCACACTCTGGACACCGCCCCGGCGGGATCCCTCCCCATCCTTGACGCCGCCGACAAGGAGCTCGGTTTCATCCCGAACCTGTATGCGCATCTGGCAGGGTCGCCCGTCACGCTGGAGGCTTACAAACAATTGGGCGCCCTGCTGGAAAAGAGCGCATTCACGCCCGTCGAGCAGCAACTCATCCTGCTTGCGGTCAGCTTCGAGAACCGCTGCGGCTACTGTATGGCGGCGCATTCTTTCATCGCACGCAACATGGTCAAGGCCGACGCGGCGATCATCGCCGCCCTGCGCGGCGGGCAGCCGCTGCCGGATGCAAAATTGAACACACTGGCAAACTTCGTCCGCGCCGTGGTGCGCGAGCGCGGCTGGGTCGCCGATAGCAACGAGCTGAAGGAATTCTTTGCTGCCGGTTACACCCAACAACATGCGCTGGAAGTCATCCTCGGCGTGGCGATGAAGACCATCAGCAATTACACCAACCATCTGACCGAGACCCCGCTGGATGCCGCGTTCGCCGGCGAACAGTGGGAATTGCCGGATGACTACGCGTGCTGCAAGAGTTAGGCGGACAACAACAAAAAGCTCATTGCACGCGGAGACGCGGAGAGCGTGGAGAAAAATACAGTAATGGTTTTGAATTCCTCCGCGCCTCCGCGTGAGTCATGTTTTCAGGCATTTACCCAGCCTGTTAGTTCTCTACACAAAACCTGCGGCATAATCGGGCTACAGCGCAGATGTAAGGAAGGCGCCTGCCGCCCGACCAACCTCCATCTATTTCAAGGAGTGCAACATGCCCAAAGCCATCTGGAACGATCAAGTCATCGCGGAAGCGCCGAGCAACGAGATCCATCGCGTGGAAGGGAATGTGTACTTCCCGCTCTCCGCCGTGAAGCGGGAATTCCTCAGTCCCAGCGATACCCATACGCATTGCGTGTGGAAAGGCGAGGCCAGTTATTACAACGTCGAGGTTGACGGCAAGGTGAACGAGGATGCAGCATGGTATTATCCCGAGCCGTCCGCGATGGCGGCCCGCATCAAGGATCACGTCGCGTTCTGGCACGGCGTCACGGTAGAGGATTGACGAGACGATGGATGAACTGATCGAGCGTTACCGCACGGTGCGCGCCCGTTCCGAAGCGTTGTGCGCGCCGCTTGAGGTCGAGGACTACTGCATCCAGGCGATGGAGAACGTGAGTCCGCCCAAGTGGCATCTGGCGCATGTCAGCTGGTTCTTCGAGAAATTCATCCTCGTGCCGTATGCCAAGGGATACCGCATGCTGTGCGAGGAATATGCGCACCTGTTCAATTCCTATTACGAAACAGCCGGCACCTTCTTCCCGCGTCCGCAACGCGGCGTGCTGTCGCGCCCAACGGTGGACGAGGTGTATCGCTATCGCCGCCATGTCGATGCGGCGCTGCTCGATCTGTTGGCGAATCCACCTGCGCAACATGCGGCCGATATCCGGCAGCGTTTGCAACTGGGACTGGAACACGAGATCCAGCATCAGGAATTGTTGCTGATGGATACGCGCTACAACTTCTCCCTCAATCCGCTGCATCCGGTCTATCACCGGATCGAGCTACCGCCTGCCGCACCGGTGCCCGCGATGGGCTGGCAGGATTTTTCAGCCGGTATCGTGGAGATCGGCCACAGCGGCGATGCCTTCGCCTACGACAACGAGCGCCCCCGGCACAAGACTTACGTACAGGATTTCCGTCTCGCCACGCGACTGGTGAGCAACGCGGAATATCTGGCCTTCATCGAAGACGGTGGCTATGCGCGCGTTGACCTTTGGCTGTCCGATGCCTGGCGCACGCTCAAGGAACAGAACTGGCAGGCACCGCTGTACTGGTTCAAGCAAGACCGAGACTGGCTGCACTTTGATCTGAGCGGCGCGCATACGTTGCGCATGAACGAACCAGTGTCGCACTTGAGTTATTACGAGGCGGATGCCTATGCGCGCTGGGCGTGCAAGCGGCTGCCGACCGAGGCGGAATGGGAATATGCCGCCAGCACCCAGACCATCGCCGGCAATTTTCTCAATAACGATTTATATATTCCGCAGCCTGCAGCCCTCTCCCCAACCCTCTCCCGCCAGCGGGAGAGGGGGCAGATACATGGCACCGAAAATCCAACGATCCAGCAGATGTTCGGCGACCTGTGGGAGTGGACGCAGAGCGCCTATCTGCCCTACCCCGGTTTCAAACCGCTGCCCGGCACGCTGGGCGAATACAACGGGAAGTTCATGTGCGACCAGATGGTGTTGCGCGGCGGTTGTTGCGTCACCGCGCAGGATCACATGCGCGCCAGCTACCGCAACTTTTTCCGGGCCGCGGACCGCTGGATGTTCTCCGGTCTGCGTCTGGCGGAGGACATCTGATGCGCAACGCATCTCCAACCCTTTCACATCATCAGGACGAGGATGATTTCCTGTGCAGCGTGCGTGAAGGACTGCGTCAGCAGCCCAAGACCATTCCGCCGAAATACTTCTACGATGCGCACGGCTCGCATCTGTTCGACCTGATCTGCACCACGCCAGAGTATTACCCCACGCGCACCGAGACCGCCATCCTCGAATGCCACGGTGCGGAGATGGCGCGCATGATCGACACCTCCTGCACCCTGATCGAGCTGGGCAGCGGCAGCGCGACCAAGACGCCGCTGCTCCTGCGCCACCTCTCCGATGATGCCGTATATGTGCCCATCGACATTTGCGAACCGCATCTGCGACAAAGCACGCAACGTCTGCAAGCGATGTTTTCCTCAATGAAGATGCAGCCGCTGTGCGCGGACTATCACCGCTTGCCCGGCCACACGATCAAGCGCCATGCGGGCAAGCGACAAGTGGTGTTCTTCCCCGGCTCCACCATCGGCAACTGCACGCCGGATGAAGCCGTGACGCTGCTGAAAAATGTCGCCAGACTGGTCGGCCCCAGCGGCGGCCTGCTGATCGGTGTGGATGCCAAAAAATCGAGCGATGTCTTGAATGCCGCTTACAACGATGCCGCCGGTCACACTGCCGCGTTCAACCTCAACCTGCTGACGCGCATGCAAAGCGAACTCGGCGCGCAGCTCGATGCGGCGCAGTTCGCGCATCACGCGTATTACAACGAATCGCATGGTCGTATCGAGATGCATCTGGTCAGCCGCTGCAAACAAGCGATACGACTGGGCGGAGAATCGTTCGCGTTCGAAGCGGGCGAGAGCATCCACACCGAGAACTCCTACAAATACACCGCGCAGGAATTCCGGCAACTGGCGCGCACGGCGGGCTGGCATTTGCAATCGACTTGGCACGACGAGAACGAATTGTTCAATGTGCACTACCTCAGCCAAACTGCTGCGGAGCCGCTGAAGCTGGCGCGCTGAGCAAATATCTTGACCCGCCTCCGCCTCGCCGCCCTCACCACATTGACCATGATCGCCTTCGCGGGCAATTCATTGTTGTGCCGCATGGCGCTGAAGGAGACCGCCATCGACGCGGCCACCTTCACCAGCGTGCGCCTGCTGTCCGGCGCGATCATGCTGTGGCTGCTGATGCGCTGGCAACGGCAGGCAGCACTGGCGCACGGCAACTGGCGCAGCGCGACGGCTTTATTCATCTATGCCGTCGCCCTCTCCTTCGCTTATCGCAGCATAGATACCGGCGCGGGCGCGCTGATGCTGTTCGGCGCGGTGCAGGCAACCATGCTCATCGCCGGATTCGTCGGTGGCGAACGCATGACGGCCATGCAGAGCGCGGGCTTCGTGGCGGCAATGGTCGGACTGGTGATCCTGGTGTCGCCCGGTGTGGAGACACCCTCGGTACTGGATTCGATATTGATGCTGGCGAGCGGTATCGCCTGGGGGGTGTATTCGATGTTCGGGCGCGGCCAACCCAACCCCGCCGCCGCGACCGCCGGCAACTTCCTGCGTGCCGCGCCGCTGACCGTCGCGCTCTCGCTGCTCGCCCTGCCCTGGCTGCGACTGGATGGTCAAGGCGTGATGTACGCCATGCTATCCGGCGCGGTGACCTCGGCGCTGGGCTATGTGCTGTGGTATCGCGTGCTGCAACACATGCGCGCCATGACGGCCTCTACAGTGCAACTCTCCGCACCGGTGCTGGCGGCCATCGCGGGCATCCTGTTGCTGGGAGAAAATATCACGCACGACCTGCTGATCGCTTCGGTGCTGATACTGGGCGGGATATTGCTGGTGCTGCGCTTCGGCAAGCGCTGATTCAGGCGCGTAGCGCGGCTGAGATATTCTCCAGCGCCTGCTGTATCACGCTGCGCGGTGCGCCGATATTCATGCGCATATGGCCGCTGCCTTCGCTTCCGAACATCGCGCCGGGACTCAGGCCCACGCCCGCTTTCTGCACGAAGAAGTCTTTCAACTGTTTGTCGCTCATCCCCAGCTCGCGGCAGTCCAGCCACAACAGATAAGTCCCTTCCGGTTCGATCATCTTGATCTGCGGCAGATGCTGTTGCAGATAGTCGCGCACCCTGTCGCGCGTCCCGGCCAGATAGACCATCAGATCATCCAGCCAAGGCGCGCCCTCGCGGTACGCGGCTTCAAAGGCGGCGATGCTGAACGGGTTGCTGGCGCTGACATGCAGGGTATCGAATGCCTGTGTGATGGCTTTGCGATCCGCAGCTTGCGGCACGACGAGCGCCGACAGGCCGAGGCCGGGGATGTTGAAGGTCTTGCTGGGTGCGACAGCGCTAACGATGTTCACCTTGTCGTTCAAGGTGGCGAGCGGCACATGCTTGAAGCCGTGATAGATCAGGTCGGCATGGATCTCGTCGGAGACCACGGTGATATCGTGCTGCGCGCATACTGCCAGCAGCGCCTGCAATTCCTCGCGCTGCCACACGCGCCCGACCGGATTGTGCGGCGAACACAGGATCAACATGCGACCGCCGTCACGTGCACAGCGTTCGAGATCGTCCAGATCGAAAGTGTATCGGCCCGAGTCGAACTTGAGCGGATTGAGCAGGGACCTGCGCCCGCAGATCTCGGCCGCAGAAAGAAACGGCGCGTACACCGGCGGCTGCACGATCACGCCGTCGCCGGGTTTGCTCAGCGCCATGATGCAGGCATGCAGCGAGGGCACCACGCCGGGACAGAACAGGATGGATTCGCTGTCGATCTGCCAGTGGTGGCACGTGGACAGCCAATGCATCAGCGCATCGTTCAGCGATTGCGGAAAAATGGTGTAGCCGAACACCGGATGCGCGGCGCGCTGCGCCAGCGCGCGCTGCACCGCTTCCGGCACAGCGAAATCCATATCGGCCACCCACAACGGGATAACTTCCGATTGGCCAAAAACGGCATTGCGGGCGTCATACTTCAGGCTGGAAGTTCCAGCACGCGGTATGACCTGGTCAAATGCGCTCGTCATGGCTTACAGGGGTGACAGGAACACGCTCTCTCGCAGCTTTTTCAGCTGGTCACGCACTTGCGCGGCTTTCTCGAACTCCAGATTCTTCGCGGCCTGCAGCATTTCTTTTTCCAGACGCGCGATCTCTTTCGATACTTCCTTCTCGCTCATCGCCAGATACTTCGCCTGGGTCTGCGCGGCCTTCAGCGATTTGCGTTCGGCATCCACGTCATATTCGGTGTCGATGATGTCCTTGATGCGTTTAACGATGGACTGCGGCGTGATGCCGTGCGCTTCGTTGTAGGCCATTTGTTTGGCGCGGCGGCGGTCGGTCTCGTCGATGGCTTTGCGCATGGAATCGGTGATACGGTCGGCATACAAAATCGCAGTGCCGTGCAAATGGCGCGCGGCGCGGCCTATGGTCTGGATCAGTGATCGCTCGGAACGCAGGAAACCCTCCTTGTCCGCGTCCAGAATGGCAACCAGCGACACCTCCGGGATATCCAAGCCCTCGCGCAGCANNGCAGGTAGCGCACCTTGATGCCGTGCTCGGAGAAGTACTCGGTGAGGTCTTCGGCCATGCGCTTGGTCAGCGTGGTGACCAGCACGCGTTCACCGACTGCCGTGCGCAGGCTCACTTCTGACATCAGATCATCCACCTGATGCGTTGCGGGACGCACTTCGATGGCGGGATCGATCAGCCCGGTTGGGCGCACCACCTGCTCCACTACTTGTCCTGTGTGCTCCGCCTCGTAAACGGAAGGCGTGGCGGAGACAAAGATGGTCTGGCGCATGATCTTTTCGAACTCATCGAACCGCAGCGGACGGTTGTCCAGCGCGGACGGCAGGCGGAAACCGTAGTTGACCAGATTCTCTTTGCGCGCGCGGTCGCCCTTGTACATGCCGCCTATCTGGGGAATGGTGACATGGCTTTCGTCAATGATCATCAGCGCGTTCGGCGGCAGGTAATCCATCAATGTCGGCGGGGTTTCGCCCGCACCGCGCCCGGAAAGATGGCGCGAATAGTTCTCGATGCCCTTGGTGAAGCCGATCTCGGTCAGCATCTCCAGGTCGTGGCGCGTGCGCTGCTCGATGCGCTGCGCCTCGACCAGTTTGTTCTCACGCTGAAAAAACGCGATGCGCTCGGCCAGTTCGACCTTGATGGTCTCAATGGCGTGCAGGGTAGTCTCGCGCGGTGTGACGTAATGGCTGGAGGGATATACGGTGTAGCGCGGCACGCGCGTCTGGATATGTCCGGTGAGCGGATCAAACAGCGCCAGCGATTCCACCTCGTCGTCAAACAACGTGACGCGCACTGCGTTTTCGCTGCTTTCCGCCGGGAAGATGTCGATCACGTCGCCGCGCACACGAAAATTACCGCGTGTGAAATCCACATCGTTGCGCTCGTACTGCATGGCGACCAGACGCTGGATGACCTCGCGTTGCGCCACTTTCTCATGCTCGCGCAGGTGCAGGATCATGCCGTGGTAATCCACCGGATCGCCGATACCGTAGATGGCCGACACGGTGGCGACGATGAGGCAGTCCTGCCGCTCCAGCATCGACTTGGTGGCGGACAGGCGCATTTGTTCGATCTGCTCGTTGATGCTGGAATCCTTCTCGATATACATGTCGCGCGACGGAACATACGCCTCAGGCTGGTAGTAGTCGTAATAGGAAACGAAATATTCGACCGCGTTGTCGGGAAAGAAATCGCGCAACTCGGAATATAACTGTGCCGCCAGCGTCTTGTTCGGCGCCATGACGATGGCCGGGCGCCCGGTGCGCGCGATGACGTTGGCGATGGTAAAGGTCTTGCCGGAGCCGGTCACGCCGAGCAAGGTCTGATACGCCAGCCCATCTTCAATCCCTTCCACCAGTTGGCCGATGGCCGTGGGCTGATCGCCCGCCGGTTCGAACGGCAGGTGCAAGCGGTAGGGACTATCCGGGAAAGTGATGGTGTTCATGTTCAGCCGCGCATTGTACGGTCAGGAGAAAAAATACCCAAACCCCGCCATTGGCGAACAGCGCACATGGATCGGCATGCAGGGTAGAAGTCCCCGACATTGAAGGGAGCGTGTTTTGTTGTCACTCCAGACATGATAATAGGCGGTTGTGGCGCTCATGCACGCCAATGGAATCAGTGCTGCCTTCCCCGGTAATGCACGTGTGCGGCATGCACGACAGCGGAGAAATCAATCTCACCCAGACTCCCCGTACCCCGCAAAATATGGTCAAGCAGGGCATCAACATCCTTGACTTCTGGGTCTGCCGCCAGCACCGCCCCCAGTCCGCGCAAGCCGCCGCACTGGATACGCATTTCCTGCGCGTGGGGGAGCGGCACCTCGTCGTGCAGCGTGCCCACCGCAAAACTAAAGTTGTGGCGCAGATGTCCGTGCAGTTCCTGGCAGCGCGCGTGACTGGCGGCCGCACCGCACACCACGATTTCACGTTCGGCAATTTGCACCCGATCGGCACGGGTGCAGGCAACGCAGGCACTCAGAATCGCCTTGTAAAAAGGGCATAAGTTACGCTGTAATGCCTGCAACCGTTGTCGGAAATGTGTTTCGTCCATGGGCCCGTCAGTCGTCACCGTCGGGCACTGGGTCGCGTACCTGATTCAACAGATCCTCGGCTCCCATTTCGGTCTCGGCATGAATCATTTTGATAAGGCCGTTCACCCCCCACGCTTCGTCCTTGCGCAGTTGCTTGGCACGCGCGGAGGCCTCGCTGTAAGCCTCATACTGCTCCAACTTTTGCAACTGGCGAATAGGACGTTCGGTGACGCGATAGATGTAGTAAGGCATGGTTTTCTCGACGGTCAGGATTGAGGGCGTTTCATGAAGGTGATGACATTGCTACCGGGTGCATTTTTGCTTTCACAACTGTTCTCACCCAAGCCGGCCAACTGTTCCGCCTCGTGCAGCAGATTAATGACATCGACATAAAATTTCTGTTTGACCATCATCAGTGCGGTGTAGCCGCCCTCATTTTTCGCCAGCACATCCGCGCCCGCCTGCAACAGCGCCTCGACCACGGCGGTCTCACCGTAGCCCGCAGCCAGCATCAGCGGGCGCACGCCGTAGCCAATAGGCGCCTCTATGTTGGCGCCCGCGTCGATCAACGCCAGGGCCACGTCGGCGAACCCGTGTTTGAGCTCGCTGTTGTAACAGGATTTCATCAGCGCGGTCCATCCCGCCGGGTCGGATGCATTCACGTCCGCACCCGCCTCCAGCAGAAGCTGGACCATGGCAAGATCACCGCGATAGGCGGCATGCATCAGCGCAGTTGTGCCATCGGCATCAGCCATACCGGCACCGGTGCCGGTGGACAGCAAACGCCGGACGGCGTCTGCATCCCCCGCTTTGACAGATTCAATCAATTCTCTGCTCATATCAGTATCGCCTATTTTCGTTCAACGGTCTTCTCCAGCACCGTGCGGATCGCCTCGGGTGTCTGCATGATGTTCATGAAGCTGTTCTTGCCCATCATGCTGAGGTCGGGGAAATTGATGGCGATGCGGAAACGCGCATACAGGGCATAGACCCTCTTGCCGGAAACCAGCACTTCGTAGGGCAGATGCGCGGTGGATTTCACATCATGGAAATCGATTTCCGACATGATGAACGCATCATCCATGTATTTGTTTTCTTTGTTCGCCATGCCCACGCCGAACACACTCTCCTGTGTGCCCGGAATATCCACCCGATAGACCTTGGTTACTCCGTTATCGTTGCTTGTAAGTTTCGCGTCCACCGCCTTGACCGCGTCTTCATAACTCGGATATTCAGCCAGCATGCTCGGTTCGTCGAAGTATTCCATACCAAACATGTAGTGATACTTGCGCGCCTGTTTGACGGTCAGACCCTTCGCCCCGAACTCTTCCATTCTGCCCAGAGTTTTTTCCAGAGCAGCCGACACACCGGATAGGTCGCCTTCCATGCGGTATACGTGCGACATGTAAACCGGGTTGGTATAGCTCACCTGCACTTCACTGCTTGCCGCAGTTACCGACACGCGCTGCACCGCGCCATAGCCGCCGGACTTGGAAGCGGCCGCATTTTTCTTTAGCTCATCATTGGTAACGACAATGATATTGGCGCCGGGATAAGGTGCATATTCACCGACCACCACGAAGCCTGCGCCGGTCAGGGCCGTTTTGACCTGGGCCGATTTATCGGCCACCGTTCCCGCTTCCTTGGAGGCAAGGACGAAAGGTTTGAGCAACGCATCGGCGCTGTACGCACCAACAGACATGAACAGCATCGACAGCAACAGCCCAATTCGTATCATTCGCATCATGCTTCTCCTTTTATTGGATTACTTCACTGCTTCAACAAAAACCCGGCTCTTGGACAAACCAAGCGCCAGGAAGAATCGTTCGGCGGCCGCGACTGCTTCTTCGGGACCGGCCAGATAGATATCGCCCTGCATCAATTCATCCTGCTGCTTGCTGGCCAAGGCAAGATATTCATGCAATTGTGTTTCGCGTTTCGCATTCATCGCCCGCAGATCGGAATCAATGACAAGCTCGGTATAGTCGAAGGTGTCCAGCGCGTCGTCCCAGGCACGTCCCACATTCGGCAGGTAGATCTGCTGCCGCGTCGATCCGATCCAGTGCAGGTGGATCGATTCCGCCTCCAGCGACATGGCATGCTCGATCAGGCTTTTGATTGGCGCAAACCCGCCATCAAAGGCAAAGAAGAACAAGGGGCGACCGGACTGTTCGTGCAGAATGAACTCACCCTGCGGCCCTTCGACTCCGACCACCTCGTTGTTCTTTAGCTTGTCGAAAACATAATCCGAGAACAGATTTCCAGGCTGCCGATGCACATGGAACAACAGGTTGCGGTCGTCGCACGGGCAACTGGCAATCGGCAATTCTGCTGTATAAGATGCACCCACTTTCAGCACCACACGCTGACCGGCCAGGAAGCGCAGGCGCTGACTGCGCGGGGTTTGCAGGTGCATTAATATCACTTCGTCATTCAGGCTTGCCTTGGCTTTCAGATTGGCACTGATCTGCTGGAAAGGAATGTCCTGCACCCCGTCGGTGACAGCGGCCTCAATCACGACATCGCTGACTGCCGTGTTGCTGCACAACAGCACGACGCCTTGCGCTTTCTCGGTTTCCGACAGCGGATAATCGTGGTGGCGCATCTTTTTTACCTGACCTGACACCACCCTGCCCTTGCACAATCCACAGTTGCCGCCGCTGCAACCATAGTTAAGCGAAACTCCGGCACGCAATGCCGCTTCCAACAGGGTCGCCTGTCCTTCGACCAGGAAATCCTGTTTGCTCGGCAACAACGTAACCTGCGCCGATAACACGCTCAACACACCGTCCTTGATCGCCAGCGGATTAGTGAAACCGGGTTCCATCGCCTGTGCAACCTCGTCCTCCAGCCAGTGGCGCAAAGCTGAGAGCGTCGCGCCCGCTTCCCCTGCGCCCTGTTTTTCGGTTTCCCTGAATTTGTCCCATACCCTGCCCAACAGTGCATTGAATTGCCGGATCTGCGTTTCGCTTCGTGTCAGGCGTTTGCTCAAGTCGGTGATGCGTGTTGCCAGCACTTCGGCATCGGGCAAGACGTGCTCAAACACGCGTTTGCCGAATGCGCGCTCCTTGATTTGCATCACACGCTCGTACTCGGAGATATCTTCCAATTGTGCATCGGGGTAACACGCCAGCAGATCCCTGAAGGCAACCATGCCGTCAAAGGCAATCAACTCCCCGCTCTTCATCTTCTTCTGCAGTTCAACACGGTTTACCCCAACCAATCTTGCCGCGCGGGTCAGACTCAACAGGTGGCTCATCGTGTTCTGCCGGTCTCAAGGGCACGCGATCTTCACGCAGTTCCCTGCGGGTGGAACCAGGCCAGCTTTTCGCGCAACGTGACCACACCGCCAACAATGATGAGCGTCGGCGCCTGCGGCTGCTCACGCTCGGCAATGGCGGGCAGCGTCGCCAGTGTGCCGGTAAAAACCCGTTGGTTCCGGGTCGTGCCCTGCTGCACAATGGCCACCGGCGTACTGTCCGGCAACCCGTGTTTGACGAGCTCTGCACACAGCGTTTCCAGACCGTGCAGGCCCATGTACACCACGACAGTCTGCTTTGGCCGTGCGAGCTGTTCCCAATCGAGGTTCATCGTGCCATCTTTGAGGTGGCCGGTAACGAATACGCATGACTGTGCGTGGTCGCGATGGGTCAACGGAATACCCGCATAGGAGGCCACCCCGGAGGCAGCAGTGATACCCGGCACCACCTGGAACGGGATGCCTTCTGCCGCAAGCGTTTCGATCTCCTCGCCGCCGCGCCCGAAGATGAACGGATCACCGCCCTTGAGGCGCAGTACACGCTTGCCTTCCTTGGCCAACCGCACCAGCAGTTCGTTGATCTCTTCCTGGCGCATCGTGTGATCGGCGCGCTTCTTGCCGACGAAGATGCGGTCCGCATCGCGCCGCGTCATCTCGACGATGGGTTTCGACACGAGGTTGTCGTACACCACCACATCGGCTTTCTGCATCAGGCGCAACGCGCGGAACGTAAGCAGGTCCGGATCGCCGGGACCGGCGCCAACCAAATACACCTCGCCGCGTGCGATATTGTCCTCGTTCGCCAGCATCTGTTGCAGCATCGCTTCAGCCGTGACTTCATCACCTGTCAGCACTTTTTCGGCGACCACCCCGTCCAGCGCGTTCTCCCAAAAGATACGGCGCTTGACCGGGTTCGTTACTTTGGTTTTGACCAGCTCGCGGAAGCGTTCGGCAAAGCCCGCCAAACGCGCGTAGTTCTGGGGGATCACCGTTTCCAGTTTGCCGCGCAGCATCCGCGTCAGCACCGGCGATGCGCCGCCACTGGAGAACGCCACCATCAACGGTGAACGGTCCATGATGGCCGGCATGATGAAGCTGCACAGTTCCGGATCGTCCACTACATTCACCGGAATGTTGCGTGCCTGCGCCAGCGCCGACACCTGTTTATTGACACCGCGATCATTGGTCGCCGCGATGATGAGTGTCACGCCGTCCAGATGTTTTTCTTCGAAGCGCGCAACGACGGGTTCGATTCCCGGCATCCCGGCCAGATCGGGATCGATCTCCGGTGCGACCACGCGCACTTTCGCCCCGGCCTCCAGTAGCACTCCTGCCTTGCGTTTGCCGACTTCGCCGCCGCCGACGACGAGGCAAAGCCTGCCGGTTATTTTTTGGAATACGGGTAAATAGTCCATTCAAAAATCCATTCCATTTTCTTTTGCACACGGAGATGCGGAGTGCGCGGAGAAAATCCAAAGCCGATCATCTCCGCGTTCCCCGCGCTTCCGCGTGAGGTTTTGTTTTTCTTGCCTCATCCTTGTACTGCTTTAAATATCAACGGCAGTAACGCATCCGGCAGTTTGATCTTGCCTGCCAGCGCAAATTCATGCGCGTGCGGCGTCATCTTGTTCCAGGTCTTCCTGATGATCCCTATCCATTTTGCCTCGTCATAATCGGCATGCTGTGCGGCAAAGGCGAGCAGGTAATGTTCCAGAAAAGTCAGGTCGACGATGTCTTCCATCATTTGTGTCCCCGGGTTGCTCTTGAGCTCCTTCTTGCCGACGATGGTTTTGACGCGAGCAATCATGTCGTCGTCGCAGCCCGCCTCTTTCATCAGGCTCCCGGCCGTCTCGGCATGGAATTTGTACAGCGTGGTGCGCCACAACATATAGCCGGGTTTGTCCATGGCATAGTCACCGCGCGGGATCTTCCAGCGCTGGATATGCTGGGCGCGCACCGCCAGTTTCACCTCTTCCGGCGCCTCCGGTGCATAGCGCTCCTGCATATCGGTCATGCGCCGCGCGTAGAGGAGTTCTTTCGGGTATTCTATGCCGCCTGCCGTCTCCTTGTTCGGGTCTTCGGCATTGGCCTTGTCGAATGCCGCGATGGCGGCTTGGTACATACTGGAATTCATAGTGCCTTCCCTTTGATCGAGCCTGTGGATGGGTTCTTGCAGCGGCGCACGAAAGCGACGAAGCGTGTGGCCCAGTAGCAACTGCCGATGGTGCGCAGGTGGGTGTAAGAGGCCAGCAGATTGTTGACGATCAAACCATCCCGCTCACCGTCGATGCCATAGCCGCGTTCAACATGGTATGCGAAGCGCATGTCGGGAGGAAAGTTCTCCAGCGAGGAATAATGAAATTCGTGCGCGCGTATTTGTTGTGCCGGTGCATTGGGTCTGGGCCATGGATGCCCCCCGTCTTCGCGCAGATGCACATAACCGCGGCCGACGGGTTTCACATGCATCTTCACATCACCCGGAATGGCACCGGCCATTTGGTAAGTGCGTCCCTGATAGTCGATGCTGCGCGACAAGTACATCAGCCCGCCGCACTCGGCATAAGCCGGCATTCCATTGGCGATGGCCTGTTTGATCTCGCGCCGCAGTGCAGAGTTTGCTTCCAGTTCGGCAGCGCAGGCTTCAGGAAATCCCCCGCCGATGTAGAAACCGTCAATCTCGGGCAGGCGGGTGTCCTGTAACGTGTTGAACGGCACCAGTTCCGCGCCCGCTGCTTGCAGTGCATCAAGGTCATCAGCGTAATAAAAACCAAAGGCGCGATCGCGCGCGATGCCGATCCGCACCCTGTCACCGACGGGTAACGGGCTCACGCCAGACTGAATCGGCGAAGCCACCGGTGTTTTCCGCGACAGTGCCAGAAGTTTGTCCAGATCGACCTGCTCTGCAATGGCTTCACCGATCTGTTTGATCTTCGTGCTTGCCGCAATGGATTCATTGCTTGGCATCAGCCCGAGATGGCGTTCAACGATGGTCAGGCGTTCGTCATGCTGGATCGCGCCGACCACCGGCACGGTGGTGTAGTGCCCGATGACCTGGCGCAACTTGGATTCATGGCGCGAACCACCGAGGTTGTTGAGGATCACGCCGGCGATGTTGATGTCGCGATCGAATGCCTGATAACCCAGGATCAGCGGCGCAATGCCGCGGGTCATGCCGCGCGCATCGATCACCAAAAATACCGGCAGATCGAGCAGTTTTGCCAAGGCGGCATTGCTGTTGCCGCCATCGAGTGACAGGCCGTCATACAACCCCTTGTTGCCTTCGACCAGATTGATTTCGGCGGCGTGGCGAACGAAGGTGGCGACGACATCGTCGTCCGCCATAAGGTACATGTCGAGATTGCGGCAGGGACGGCCGGCCGCCTGCGACAACCACATCGGATCGATGTAATCAGGCCCCTTTTTGAACGGTTGCACGGCGTGGCCGCGCGCTTTCAGTGCGGCACACAGGCCGATGCTGACCATCGTCTTGCCGGAAGATTTGTGCGCGGCTGAAATAAGCATCCGGTTGCTCATGCCTGCAACCTCAATCGCGATTGGTCATGCACGGATTCAGTGATGTTCCACTTTTTGCGGTACTTCGCGCGGCACGAAATTCAGTACCCGGATACCGATGGCCGTGATCAGAAAGGCGGCAGCCAGACTGCCGAGACCGAGCAATACCTCGAATACGGAAGGACGATAGGAAGCAATCACGCCATCGCCAAAGGCACTGCTGGTCTCAAAACCAGGGAAGATGTCCAGCGGGAATGCCTGGCCGCCGATAATGAAAACATACAACAAAGCAAATGCGCCCAGAATGATCGCCAACGACGCGCCAACCACGCTCTTTGTTTTACCGAGGGAAGGATGGAAGATCAGCAACAGCGGCAGCAGATTGCCAATGACGATATAGCCAAGCCAGAACAGTTGCGGATAGACACCGCCATCGAGCAGGATGAAGTGTTCAAATGCGGTCTGGCGTGCAAAATACAGATTAGTCAGGTGATAGGTGGCAACCAAGTACAGGGCGCCGATGACGAATACCCCCATCAGCCTGCTCATGCGCTTTTGTACATGTGCCTCCAGTGTTTTGCCATTCCACGCATAGATGGCAGATTGCGCGAGATAGAACACCGCGAAGCCCCAGGCGAAAGACAGGATGATAAACATCGGGGGCAGAATCGCCGAAGCATAAGCCTGGCGCGCAACCAGAAAGGCAAAGATCAGGCCGGTGCCGGTAGTCAGCACGAAACGCCAGACAAATACCGCGAGCCCGGCCGCTTTCGACCACGGATACATGCGGCGTTCCATCATGGTCCACAGATAGACGAACACGGTGGCGAACATGCCCGAGTAAAGCACAATGTTCCAGGCAAATACCGAGGTTGGGTTGTAATTTGTTGCCGCAACGATAATGCGATCGGGCCGCCCCAAATCCAGCATCAGCACCATCAGGCCGCCTCCCAGCATCGCGATCGACAGCAGTCCGGCCAGCGGCGAACGCGCTTTATAGTCGGGCTTGTTGAACACCGATCCGATGGAAGAAACATTGAGCACGCCGGAGGCGGCGACGATCAGAAAGATGGCGAACACGTGCGGCATACCCCACACGACCTGGTTGTTCATCCCGGTGATAATGTGCCCCTGCGACTCCATCTCATGCACGGCAAGCAATCCGCCACACAACACCAGCAGGGCAAGCGCGATGAGCAGGTAATAGAGCGGACTTTTTAGCTCGTAGGGCGAGGTGTATGACATTTATATCCCCTGGTAACGGACGCCCGGATTCAGGTGCAGATCGGCACGAATCTGGACGCTGGCAACAGCACGCACTTTCACGGCGATCTCGCTATTCGCATCGTTCAGGTCGCCGAACAGGATCGCCTTGTTCGGGCAGGACTCGACACAGGCGGGTTGTCTCCCCTCATCGACACGATGGACGCACAGGGTGCAGCTCTCCACCGTACCCTTGCCGCGCGGCACGTCCGGGTTCTGGTCATGCAGCGGTTCGTGCACGAAGGAACGCGCCTTGTATGGACAGGCCATCATGCAATAGCGACAGCCGATGCAGCGGTGCTTGTCCACCAGCACGATGCCATCCGCGCGTTTCATCGAGGCATTGGTCGGACATACATCGACGCAGGGCGGATGTTCGCAATGCTGGCACATCATGGGCAGGGACAGTTCGCGTCCGTTGCTGATGTCCTTGATCTCGATCTTGCGTATCCATTGCGAATCGGTGGCGGCAGTGCCTCCGGACAGACCGTTCTCTTTGTTGCATGCAGTGACACACTCATTACAGCCGGTTTTGCATTGTGCGGTATCGATCAGCATCCCCCAGCGCACCTTGCTGCTGGCGCCTTCCGGCTTGCCATGGGCAATATCGAACAACATGATGCCGGGTGCGATCGCCACTGCCGCTGCGCCAACAGAGGTCTTCAGGAAATTTCTGCGCTGGGTATCGATTTCGCTCATTTTGCATTCCTTTGCTGCAGCCATGCACTCTTGCGCGTACCGGAGTGGCATTCGAAGCAATCCACCTTGACCGCTTCGTAGCGGTGACAGCCGACGCAGAAACTGTCATCGCGCGCAATCACGCTGTCGTCTTTGGTGCTGGCGTGGCATTCGATACAATTCTTGAGACTGACTTTTTCGTCGCGAATCCCCTTGCGTAATGTCTCGTCGCGCTGGTGTTTGAGCAGGTGCATATGGTTCTTGCGCATCCACTGCGTATCTTCCACGCACTGCCCGCCCTTGCCGATGTCAAGCTTGGGTGCGGACGAATCTGCGGCCCAAGCGCTGGTAGAGGCGAACAATAATACCGATAGAAGAATTTTCATCATTTGATTTCCGCCACAGATGAACACGGATGGAACACGGATAAAACCGTCGGATACCCCTCAAGACTGTTTCTGTTATTCATCCGCGTAATCCGTGCCATCCGTGGCTGATAGATGTTTATTCACCCAGACCCATCTGGATGTAGCCCGTCGGGCATACATCCGCACAGATATGGCAGCCGATGCACTTGTCGTAGTCGGTCGCGACGTAACGTCCGGTGGTTGATTCGGTCTTCTTGACCCTATACACCGCGGTCTGCGGGCAATACACCACGCAGTTGTCGCACTCGAAACACATACCGCAACTCATGCAGCGCTTGGCTTCGGCCACTGCTTCCGTTTCGCTCAATTTACCCAGACGATCCTCAAAGTTACCCAGTGCGCTTTCCTTGCTCAGGGTAACGGTGCTGCGCTTGTTGCGCGCCGTGTAGGCGAAATGCCCGAGGAATAACTTGTCGTGCGGAATGATGTAGCGGTCGGAGCGATTATCGAAGTTGTGCACCGCGATATTGGAATTGAACGTGCCACGCAGCGGCTCATGTGTCTGCTCGATCTTGATTCCCTTCTCCGCCATCTTGCGCATCAAGTCGAACTGGTGCGCATCAATCTTGGGGCGTTTTTCCAGATCGATACCCAGCAGGAAGTTATGGATTCCATCGGCAGCGATCGAGCCATGGCCGATTGCAGTTGTCAGCAGATGCGGACGAATCACATCGCCGCCGGCGAATACACCGGGCTTGCCGGCAACCACATAGTTCCTGTCCGTGGTGACCGCTCCCTTGCCATTATTGAATTCTTCCAGTCCGGTGAAATCAACCGCCTGGCCGATCGCGGACACGATCAGGTCAGCCTCGAGCTCGCGCTCGCTCCCCTCGACGTTCTTGATCTCCAGTTTGCCGCCGACGAATTTGGCCTCGCACTGAATCACGCGCAGTGCGGTGGCACGACCGCTCGCATCGCGCACGATACCGACAGGAGCCAAACCGCCGAAGATGGCGATGCCTTCTGCCTGTGCCTGTTCGATTTCGTGTTTATTGGCCTGCATCTTGTCAACCGGGAATACCGAGGTCAGCGTCACATCCGCCCCTTCCTTGGCCGAAATCATTGCCACGTCCTGTGCCAGACGACCGGCAATGGCTGCCTCCGCATCAGTCGGTTTGGCGTGCTTGATATGACCGAGACGGCGTGCCACGGTCGCCACGTCGATTGAGGTGTCGCCGCCACCGACCACCACCACTCTCTTGCCGACATGCTGTAAACGACCCTCGTTGAAAGCTTTCAGGAAAGCGGTTGCTGTCACCACGTTGGGGGCCGTGGCATCGGCGATAGGCAACGCGCGACCGGACTGGGCGCCCATGCCAAGGAATACCGCATCAAATTCCTTGCGGATATCTTCCATGCCCAAGTCGGCCCCCACGCGTGTCTTCATGCGTGTCTTCACCCCAAGGTCGATGATACGCTGGATCTCCGCATCCAGAACGTCGCGCGGGGTGCGGAAACCGGGAATACCGTAACGCATCATGCCGCCGAGCTGTTCGCGTTCATCAAAGATAGTGACGTCATGCCCCTTCAGCGCAAGCTGGTAGGCGCAGGAAAGGCCTGCCGGACCGCCGCCCAGAATTGCAACCTTCTTACCGGAAGGCTGAATCGCGGGTTTGTTGTATTTGAGATTGTTGGTAATCGCATATTCGCCAAGGAAGTGTTCCACCGAGTTGATGCCGACATGGTCTTCCACTTCGTTGCGGTTGCAGCCGCTTTCACACGGTGCCGGGCAAACACGCCCCATTACCGACGGGAACGGATTGGCTTCAGTCAAACGGCGCCATGCGTATTCCTGCCATGGCATGCTGGGTTTGCCATCGGCCCCGACCGGCGGTTTCTCTGTGCCACGCACGATGGCCAGATAGCCGCGAATATCCTCACCGGCCGGACAGCTTCCCTGACAGGGTGGTGTGGACTGGATGTAGGTCGGGCACTTGTAGGAATAGCTCGCCTGAAAGATCTTGTCATTCCAGCGTTTGATCCGGCTGTCGCCGTCTTTATAACGGCGGAAGGTAAGCTTTTGCGGGGTTTCGATCGTTGCTGACATATTTTTCCTGCCTCCAGTGAGTTTATTGCTTGTCGCCCAGAATAATTGCGTTACTGACCAGTTGATGCACGCCGCCCATCATTTTGCGGTCGAACCCGTAGTAGGGAGCGACTTTGCTGAATTGGGTCTTGCAGATGGCACAGATCAAGGCGAGAAAATTGACACCTTTTTCGTCAGATACTTGCTTGAGTGCCTCCATCCTTGGCAATGCTCCTTTGACGCGTAGCTCCATCAAGTCGTCAGTCAGTAAACCGCCACCGCCGCCACAACAGAAGGTGCTCTCGCGGGTGGTGCCCGGATCCATCTCGACAAAATTGTTGGCCACCGCCCTGATGATATTGCGCGGTATCTCGAACTGGCCGCCGGGGAGATCGCCCATGCGCGAACCGCGCGCGACGTTGCACGAATCGTGGAAGGAAACGACGTACTTGTCGTTGGCCTCCTTGTTGAACGACAGCGCCCCGCGCTCGATCATGTCCCAGGTAAATTCGCAGATATGCGTCGGCTGCCTGTAGCGATGGTCGAGTTGTTGCTGCAGCATCCGTGCGAACTTGTCATCCGGGTCGGAGCCATCGCCCACCCCGCTCAGGGTGTTCCAGAAACTGTAAGCGACGCGCCATGCATGGCCGCATTCGCCGACCACGATCCGCTTTACGCCAAGATCCAGTGCGGCCTGGCGGATACGCAGCGCCACCTTGCGCAGTTGTTCGTAGTTGCCGATAAACATGCCAAAGTTAGCCGCCTCCGACGACATCGAAGACAGCGTCCAGCTGGTGCCGGTGGCATGAAACACCTTGGCATAACCGATCAGGCTGTCGATATGCGGTTCGGCGAAGAAGTCGGCAGACGGCGTGATCAGCAGGACTTCCGCGCCCTTGACATCGATCGGGAAGCGTACATCGATGCCGGTATCTTCCTTCACGTCTTCCTCCAGCCCTTCCATGGTGTCTTTCAGGGCAGGCCCCGGCAGGCCGAGGTTGTTGCCGATCTTGTGCACCTTGGCAATGATCTCGTTGGAGTATTTCTGACCCATGCCGACTTCGGCCAAAATCTCCCGTGCTGCCATGGTGATCTCGGCGGTATCGATGCCGTAGGGGCAGAACACCGAGCAACGCCGGCACTCCGAACACTGGTGGTAATAGTTGTACCACTCGTCCAACACTTCACGCGTCAGATCGCGTGCCCCAACCAGTTTGGGGAATAGCTTTCCCGCCCAGGTAAAATAGCGGCGGTAGACGCTGCGCATCAAATCTTGGCGCGCCACCGGCATGTTTTTCGGGTCGGCAGTACCGATGAAATAATGGCATTTATCGGAGCAGGCACCGCAATGCACGCAGGCATCCATGAAGACCGCAACCGAGCGGTACTTTCGCAGCAGGTCGCCCATCTTGGCAATGGCCTTGTCGTGCCAGTCATCCACCAGTTGGCCGGGAAATCCCAAATCTGCCTGTATTTTTTCATTGGCAATGTACGGCCCTTTCCCTTCCATCGCTCCCGGAATCAACTTTGGGATAATGGGGATGGTGCGATATGCCGGTGCGGTGACTTCCGCCATGTCAGCTCTCCGATTCCATTTTTTTACCCCAGCCGCTCACATGACGCTTCTCGCGCGGATTGTCAGTCTGATTGCGTGTGGGTGAGAAAAATATACCCGGCGCATGCAGCAACTTGCTGACGGGAAACAAAGCCAACAATGCGACAACCAGAAATAAATGCAGCATCAACGGGGCATCGGCGGGTAATTGCCCAATATTGAAACCCATCAGCCCGATGAAGAAAGATTTCACCGCAATCACGTCTGTATGAGTCGCGAACTGCATCATCAGGCCGGAACTGGCGATGCCGATGAGCAATACCAACCACAGATGGTCGGAGGGTGTGGAAATATAGCGGATACGTTCGACAAAAATCCGGCGCACCCAGAGTCCGCACAGACCAATCAACATTGTGATACCGGCGTACAGACCGAACGGTTGAATTAAAACGACCCATCCCCAGACGGGATCGGTGAAATAGCGGAGGTGGCGCATGATCACCAGTGCCATGCTGGCATGGAACAACCAACCCATCGACCATATCCACAGATTGGCTTTGAACAGACTTTCAAACAGCACAACCTCGCGCGCCATGCGCAGTACGACACCGCCTTGAGTCGTTGGCGCAGGCGTGGTCGGTATTTTCAGTGGCGCAGGAGTTCGCGCATAAGTCGCAATACGGGAGAGCAACCCCACGACAAACAACAGCGTCGCGAGATAAAACAGAATTGCGAAAAGTACGCTCATCGTCGGATTACCCTGCTCTGTACAGACTCAAACGCAACCAGTCGGTTTGGGCAGACCGGCAATCTTGCACGCCTGCTTACCCGGGCCGTAGGGGAACAAACCATACAAATATTCGCTGTTACCTTTGTCAGCCCCCAGCTTTTTGCCGATGGCCTTGGTCAGCACACGCACGGCCGGCGCGATCTGGTATTCATCAAAATACTCACGCAGGAAGTTAATGACTTCCCAGTGCTGATCGGTCATCTGGATACTTTCGGTTCCAGCGATGTAGTCCGCCACTTCAGGATTCCATTCGGACAGGTTGACCAGATAACCCTCTTCATCCGTTTCGTAACTTTTACCATTCACTTCGATGCTTGCCATGCTATTTCTCCTTACGTGTGTTACTGATTAAAGCCAGGATTGGCAATTTTTGTTATTGGCTGTCAGATCGACAAATCCCGCGTAGTCCACGGGCGACACACCCTCGATGACCCGGTCTCCCAAGCCGCGCGCTTCAAGATCCGGCAACAGGACGTGAATCTTGAACTTTCCCATCGCGCCCTGCAGCTTGGCCTCCACCGCGCTGCCGCGTGTAGCCGCATAGACACCGTCTTCAATCAGCAGAATATCCCCGCCCGTCGCGCTGCTCAGGCAACTTTCCAGTGAGACACTGGTCATGGGTGATTTATTGATGATGTGTAGCATGCATCCCCCTCAAAAACTCAAGACCACGTCTTGCTCATCCATCAATGTGCCCAGCTCGGCACGGCTCAATACAGTCACATCAACCAGCAGGTCTTCTTCAGTCAGGCCGCGCGCCGCCAACGCCTCTTTTTCGACATACAGCTTCTCGATGTCATAGTCCTCAAGGGCGCGATAGGCAGGAGAGAAATTCTTGGTCTCGATGCCCTTGGTCTGCTGGCCTTTTTTAAGCTGATAAACACCGTCATCGAGGAAGGCCAGCGACACATCCTGGTCGAAGGCGGCCGTGATCAGCACCACCTCCAGCGCCTCCAGCGCATAGATCGTGCCGTAGGGTGCCTTGCGATTGACGAACATGAATTTTTTCACATTGCTGCTCATCCTGTTCTCCTCAATCGCCGAAGGTGACCAAACGGTCACACTTAATGCCGGCCTCAACCAGCTGCCCCAGACCCGAGATACGGAAACCCTGCGCCAGGTTCTCTTCCTTGATCCCGCGCCGCAATGCTGCCGCCACACACACCACCAGATCGACCTTGTGCTCCTCGGCCAGCTTGCTCCAGCGGTTCACGATATTGCGGTCATCCTGCGGTGGCTCGGTGAGCCTGGAAGCATTATTGACACCATCGTGATAGAAAAACACACGCCACACCTCATGCCCCCCGGCGATCGCCGCCTTGGTAAACAGGTAAGCAGAGTCGCTCGCCTGATGCTGGTACGGCCCTTCGTTGACTACGATACCGAACTTCATTCCTTCTCCTTTTCGATCAGAAGCGGATATGTGTCGAAGCGTTCAAGTTGGTGCGGGAACCGCGCCAGTCGTCGATCAGATACTTGGTGAACGGCAAACCGGTCTTCTCAAAGAAACGCGGCCAACCGATACGGTCGATCCAGTCGGCAAGACGCTCCCACGGACGGGCATCTTCCTTGTAAACGGTCAGGATACGCTTGACCACTTCAGCCACCTCAGGCCAGCGCGGCGCATTATTCGGCAAGCCGGAAGCAACCATCTTCATGAAAGTCGGTTTGCCGCGTGCATTGGAATTTTTGCCGCCCACCCAGATTGCCAGCTTGGAATTCTCCGGATCATTGATCTGCATCGGCGGGCAAGGGGGATAACATGCACCACAGCACATACATTTTGACTCGTCGATCTCCAGCGAAGGCTTGCCGTTAACCATCGCGGGACGAATCGCCGCCACCGGGCAGCGCGCAACAACCGCCGGACGCTCGCACACATTTGCAACCAGATCATGGTTAATGATCGGCGGCTTGGTATGTTGAATAATGACCGCCAGATCAGCCTGCCCGCCGCAGTTGATTTCGCAGCAGGAAGTCGACAGGTGCACACGATTCGGCATCTCTTCACGCCGAAACTCATCATACAGTTCGTCCATCAGCGCCTTGACCACGCCGGAAGCATCCGTGCCGGGAATATCGCAGTGCAACCAGCCCTGCGTGTGGGCGATCATGGTAATCGAGTTACCGGTACCACCGACCGGGAAGCCGTTTTTCTCCAGCTCGGCAATCAGCGGCGCCACTTTTTTCTCGTCGGCCACAATGTATTCGATGTTGGAACGGATGGTGAAACGCACGCGACCTTCGGCAAAAGTGTCGGCAATGTCGCACAGCTTGCGGATCGTGAAGATATCCATCTGGCGCTGGGTACCGGCACGTACCGTCCACACTTCGTCGCCGGAGTGCGCAACATGGTGCAGCACGCCGGGGCGGGGACGATCATGATATTTCCAGTTGCCATAGTTCTTGGCCAGCATCGGGTGCAGATATTTTTTGTTGTCAGGAACCCCGGTTTCCTTGGGCTTGCGCTTTTGTGCGGGGGCTGCAGCTTGAACGGCTTGGTTCATTCTATGTCTCCTCAGGCAACTTGCTTTTTGGCATTGATCTTGGCAACTTCCTCTTCCCATCCGTCGGTGCGGACATAGGGATTCATGCGCGGCGAATTGATCATCGCCGGATCCACATCGAGCTCCATCGCGTCCAGGAAGTTGGCCAGACCGATACGTTCGATCATCTCGCCGGTGCGCTCGTGCTCCAGTGCGTTTTCCGCAAAGAAGTCGATGGTGCGCTGGCCGAAATCGATCAATTTTTCCCGATCCTCTTCGGTATCCAGCTTCATAAACGGGATCACCACGGTACCCATCAGGCCGCCAATCTTGAGGTGGCTCTTGCCTCCAACCAGCACGGTTGCACCCCGGTCCTGACCGGGAGCAAGCGCGCCCGTCATGACATTGATGCAGTGCATGCAGCGCACGCAGTCCTGATTGTTGATTTCGATGGCATGGGTCTCATTCACCGCCACACTGGAAATGTGCTCGCCCTTCTTGATCTTGCCAATTTCCTTGATCTGGAAAGTCTTGGTCGGGCAGCGTGCCACGATGTCGTTCACCAGCTCATCCATGCCGTGCTTGGCAAACCATTTCTTCGCCAGCGCTTCATCGGTACGGATATTGTCGCGCCAGGTGCCGATTACCGCCATGTCGGAACGCTGGATCGCGTTCATGCAGTCGTTCGGGCAACCGGAAAACTTGAACTTGAATTTGTAGGGGAGCGAAGGACGGTGGATATCGTCGAGGAAAGTGTTCAGCACCGAGCGATGCGCACTGGCTTCGTCGTAACAGGACTGTTCGCAACGCGCCGCGCCCACGCATGACATCGAAGTACGCACGGCCGGACCGGCACCGCCCATGTCGAAACCCATCTCGTTGAGCTCGTCGAAGGCTTTTTGCACGTTGTCCGTGGTTGCACCCTGAAACATGATGTCGCCCGACTGACCGTGAAACGCGATCAGGCCGGAGCCGTGTTTTTCCCAGATATCACAGAACTGGCGCAACGTGGCGGTATCGTAGTGCATCCCTGCCGGCGGCATGATGCGCAGCGTATGGAACTCGGCAGCATCCTTGAATTTGGGTGTGCCGTCTTCGTTCTTCAGCTCGGTAAAACGGGGAATCACACCACCACCATAACCAAAAACGCCGACAGTGCCGCCCTTCCAATACCCCTTCTTCGTTTTGTAGGACTCTTCCAACTGTCCCAGCAGGTCAACTACATAGTCTCTATCCTTTGCCAGTTCCTTCAGGCCGGTTACAAAACTGGGCCACGGGCCGCTCTCAAGTTGGTCGAGGTTGGGGGTGTCATGCGGTTTTTTTGCCATAATGGTTTCCTTTCAATTCAATCGCGTTTCGCCAGCTAACTTTAAGTATGGCGGCCTGAAATTCCCGATTCGTATGGGTTCTGTTCTTTTGGAGAACGACCCAGATTCTTTCTGGTTGAGGATACTACGTGGCAAGCCACGCTCCAACCATTACCCTTAGCGGCTATGCAAAATAACCCTAATGGGTAGGCAATTTGAACGCACAGGTAGTATTTCATAATGAGTGGTATTCCGGATAGACTGGCAGCGTTGCCCATATTCTTTAATAATTTGTTGAACGCAGCAACGTTAGGTGACCGGAGAATTGCAGGATGACCACAATAACAGGGTTGGACAAGTTGACCGTTCCTTTGGGGGGACAACAGATTGAACTGCAACAGGTAGACCATGCTGAAGGCGGGATGAGCCTGTTGCGGGTACGGATTCGGGAAGGCAAGCGCTTCACCATTTTCGACATTGATGCGCAAACGGCGGAACAATGGGCTGCCACCATGCAAACCTGGGCGGCAAGCCAGAAATAAGGAGTGAGGCAAAGCATGCAACACAGTGCAGTAACCGAAGTTTCCATCGACATGAACGGAATGACGTTACCTGCGGCCTACCCTTTCACCCTTTGGAGTGCATTATTGCAACATGCCCCCGGATTGGGGGAATCAGCCGCTGTGGGCATCGTCCCGTTCCGCTTGTCTTCCAGTGAAGGCAAGCTGCTACTGACCAAACGGACCAAACTGGTAATCCGCTTACCGGAAGAGCTGACTGACATCATCGCCTCACTCCCCGGCAAAGTACTGGAAATCGACGGACACCGCGTTGAACTTGGCGGTTCACACCTGCGTCCACTCCAGCCCTACCCGACCCTGCACGCGCCACTGGTTACCGGTTGCGCGGACGAAATTACATTCATGCGGGAAATCCGCACCAGTCTGGATGCGATGGGTATCGGCGCCAATCTGATCTGCGGCAGACGCAGCACCCTCAAAAACGATAAGTACGAAATCGGCGGATTCAGCTTGGTTGTGCACGACCTCAAGCCAGAAGAGTCGTTACACCTGCAAAGCAGTGGCTTGGGGAACGCAAAATGTTACGGCTGTGGCGTGTTCCTGCCGTACAAGGCTATTTCAAGTTTGGAATGAAGATCGTTACGTTAATTCAATCAGAAGGAGAATAAGATGGGATATGTCGTCGCAGGCAATGAACTTGAAACCGATGATGATGGTTTTCTGCGGGAACCCGATTACAGCGAAGAAGTGGTTAATGTAATCGCTGCGGCGGAAGGAATAGAATTGACCCCCAGACACTGGGAGATCATCAATTACATGCGCGAACAATACCGTGAACATGGGCACACCCCGCATTTTCGCAGCATGTTGAAGGATATAAACGAATTCTGGCCGGAAGCAGATAGCAAGGCGGTATATGACCTGTTCCCGATGGGACCTGCCAAACAAGCGGCCAAGGTCGCTGGCCTGCCCCAACCGCTCGGCAAAGGTGGTTATTAAGGAGATGGAGATGGAAATGGAGATGGAAATGGAGAAGGTTAACGTCATACTCGAAATGAAAGGCCTATCCTGCCCAAGGCCGCTCATCGGTGCCAAGCGCATGATGGACGAATTGAACGAGGGGCAGGTGCTTTTGCTGATTTCAGATTGCCCCGGCACGCCGGACGACCTGTTCGCCTGGGCAAAACAGACCGGCAATCGCATCTTGAGAGCGGAAAAAATGACGGATGGTGGTACCGGTTACCACATTCAGAAGGGCGAGACCGCCAATCGCCTCAAGGCCAATGTTTCACTGGATATTCGGGGAGCCGTCTGCCCAGGCCCCATCGTCGAAGCGAAAAAACTTCTGAACGGCATGCAGGCCGGGGAAGTCTTGCGTTTGGTCAGCGACTGCCCCGGTGTGGTGTCCGACATCGATAGCTGGGCATCCGCAACCGGGGTTAGTGTACTGCAGACGATAGAGGCGGGTGACGGCGTGCACGAATTCTATATCCGCAAGGGTTAGACGACTGTGGCCATCCGCATCAAAAGCCGCTGGTTCAGGGAAGGCCGCACCCGCTCCCCCCAAGAGTTATCAGATGCGCTCGCCTTCACCCTCTGGCGCATCTCCGACAACGCACTGAAGAGCACACGCCAGTCTAGCTTCGAGATCGAGGTTGGGCCGCAGTATTTCGATTTCCTGGCCGAATTCCTCATTTTTCTCGTGCTGGTTGCAGACCGTATCGTGTACTCCGAACTTGATACGGACGGGCGGGCTGTATTTACCGGCAATCTGGCGAATCGGGTGGCCGAGACCTATGCCGAGAACCGCAGCCGTCTGCTCGATGGTGATCTCAGGACTTGCAAACAGGATTTCATCGACCGGCTTAATTTGCGCGCGGGCGAGTATGCCGAATTCACCTACGGTGAAACCGGCCCGGATTATCATTTCTACCGCTACCTTGCCTGGTGCATTGGCAATGTGCTGACCGAGGAAGATGCCAAATGGGCGATCGACCCGTTGATCACCTTTGAAGCGCCGGAGGCCGTGCAGATGGTGGCGAACACCCTGCGCGGCCTGAATGAAGATGAACCCAGGCCGGCACGTCGTCGTGCAGCGGCGGAGACAAACTGAATGAACAACCCCTTCAACCTGAACGATACAGAAAGCTACCTGCGCTGGCGCGAGCAGAAACTTGCCGCTGCACCGGCCTCAATCGAAGAACTCGTGGTGGAAGTGCGCGATCCGCGCGCCCTCACCCCGTCCGAACACGCGGCACTGGCAGAGCGTGTCCGCCGTTGCAATATGGCAATTTACGCCAGCACGGTACCCGATGAAGACACCGAAATCACGCGCCTGCTCGGGCGCCAATTTGGCCTGCACCGGCTTGATGCCAACTGGCTGGCGGGAGAGGACGGCGTCTCTTCCCTCCGCGTGATCAACGACGGCACGCGCCAGCATTACATCCCCTACACCGATCGCCCGATCAAATGGCATACCGACGGTTATTACAATCCGCCCGAGCGGCAGATTCTCGCCATGGCGCTGCATTTCGTGCGTCCTGCCGCGAGCGGTGGTGAAACCCGCCTGATGGACCACGAGATGGCTTATCTGTTGCTGCGCGACGAGAACCCCGCCTATATCGCCGCCCTGTCGGCGCCCGATGCAATGACCATTCCTTCGCGGGAAGACGAATACGACGGGGTGCGTGAGGCACAAAGCGGCCCGGTCTTCTCGCTCAACAGGGACGGCAGTCTCCACATGCGCTACACCGCGCGCACCCGCAGCATCGAATGGAAACAGGATGCCGCAACCCGGGAGGCAGTAGCCGCACTGACGCGCCTGCTGGCGTCGGATACGCCGCACATTTTCCGGAGCCGCATGGAATCCGGCATGGGACTGCTATGCAACAACGTGCTGCATGAACGCGCAGCTTTTCTTGACGATGCCGCCATCCCTCGCCTGCTGTATCGGGCACGCTATTCTGAACGAATAACCGACGAACCTTTCAAATCGTGGACATAAAAAATTCCGCCATCCTTTAAGGATAGCGGAATTTCAAAACGCTTACGTTAAGCCAGCCTACATCTTCCAGCCGTAGGCAACACCCAAAGAGTCCTGAGACATATCCAAGTTGATGCCGGTTGTACCGGCTGTACCGGTAACGGTCTTCTTGAAAGCATGCATATAACCTACTGTCAATTCACCATTGTTGGCCAGTGCCCAGGTTGCACCCAGAGTCAGGTGACTCTCAATCACACCTGGTGCCAAGATGTTGAAGAAGGTTTGATCTTCAGAAATCGGCTGCTTGCCGGTGCTGAAACCGGCTCGCACCACAAGGCCACCATCATACTTATGACTCGCACCCAACTTGATCGTGGTCATGTCTTTCCAGCCAAAGCCAGAGCCATTATCGGCGCCTAGTGGCACAGTGCCAGTAGTGTCAGCAAGATTCGCAATTGATTTCACCCCGCTGTATTGTATCGTCTGGATATCAGCGGCAAGGGTAGTTGCGTCGTCAAGCTTGAACGCGATACCCACACCATAGTTAGCCGGGATATCAAACCCGCCCTGCTCAGCGAACAAGCCGGCGTACTTACTGAACTTGCCCATTTTTGTTTTGGTCTGATAGGTCGCACCTAATGTTACGGCGGGTGTAACCTGGCCTGTCCAGCCGATTCGAGCTCCCCAACCGGTCGAGGAGTCAGAGCCTGGATTCATGATGCCAAAGTTTTGCAGACCTTCCGCCTTGAACATCTGGTAGGCGAGGTTGAGCGAAACCCCGATTGCATGGTCTGAATTCAGCTTCATCGCATAGGTCGGTGCAATGAACAATTGCTGCAGATCCACACCCACATCACCTGAGCCCAAATTAAGCCCCCCCGCAGCAGCTGAACCAGTAGCGAGAGTACCTGCATTTAAGGTTGTGTATTTGGTGTTCATGCCGCCATTGCCATACACCGCAACACCAACTGCAGAATCAGAATCAAGCGCCTTGTTGTAGCCGAATTCCGGAACCAAGAAACTACTGTCGCCATTGCCGCTATAGGCTCCAACAGCGGGCCCCGTCGCAGACGTCAGCTCGGTATTCCTGTTTGGTTTAAACCAATCCACACCTACATCCATGCGATTGCCGACCATGACGATACCGGCCGGATTAGTGGCCGCTGCCAAGCTATCCTGCGGCAATGCGATCCCCACGCCTGCCATGCCTTTTGCCTTCATGCCGTAGCCATGAGAGAAATAACCATTGGTCGCATAGGCCAGTGGCGAAGCCATTGCCCCTGCAGCAAACATCAAAACAACAATTTTTTTCATTTTCATGCAATTCTCCCTGTGTGATTGATGAAACAACTTAAATCAGAACTGCTACTGCATGGTTGATACAACTTGCCGTTAAATAAACAAACAGATGTCGGTCTCACCGGCGAAGCCCATGAAGGTCGCTGCACCGCCATATTCACACTGCTCGATGAATTCGCTCTTGTCGAATTCGAACAGGTCGACCGTCATCTGGCAGGCAATGAACTTCACGTCCGCTTCCAGACACAGGTCGCGCAATTCTTCCAGCGAGGCCACGCCGTGCTTGGCCAGTTTCTGCTTCATCATCATGGTTGCCATGGATTCCATGCCGGGCAGCATCTGCACCATCACCGGCATCGACACCGGCATCGGCATGGCCGGGTTGGCGAGTGGGCTAATCTTTACATCGGACAGGTCTTTGCGCAGCAATTGCAGACCGTAAAAAGTGAAGAAAACCTGCACGTCGTAACCCAGAGCAGCTGCGGTCGAGGCCAGAATAAATGGTGGATACGCCATGTCCAGCGTGCCCTTGGTGGCGATGATCGCCATTTTTTTTGCCATGTTTTGTGCTCCCTGTATGAAAGGTTGAAGGGGGTGAAATTATTTTTTCTTCATATAGAAAACGAATTCTCCATTCACTTCTTCTTGTGCCAACAACGGATTCCCGGTTTGCTCGGCGAATGCCGCCATATCCTTAACCGAGCCGGAATCGGTCGAGATAACCTTGAGCACCTGGTTCGAGGTCATATCGTTTAGTGCCTTCTTTGTCTTCACGATAGGTAGCGGGCAAGACAAGTTACGCGCGTTCAATTCTTTATCGAAATTCATTTTTCTCACTCCCTTAACATGATTGAAATTACACACCGTGTTTTGACGCACAAAACATCAGTCTTCATTATAGGAATAAGTAGCCCCGCAACGTCCATAACCAAGAAGGGGAAAGAAGATAACCCATAGGTGTTATCCGGTCTTTCACCTAAAGGTCACCCCTCGCGGCGGCGAGCATCATATCTTTCATAAACTCCATCACTCTTACCGCGTTCTTGCGCGTTTCATCCGGCAGTTCACGGAACAAGTCCTCGTCCATCAACATGGAAACAACCCAACGCTTGCCCTGCATGTCTTCCAGCAACGCGATGCGGCAGGGCATGAACGAGATGGTAAGTGGATTGGCCTCGGCCATCTGTAGCGCGGTGGTCGCGTCGCAGAAGCTGAATATCTCCATGCGTCGCGCCGGCTTGCCGGTCAACGCCTCAATTTCTTTGTAGAGTGGACTGCCCCCCACAAACTTGAGGTTGTGCTGGTTGGCTCTGAGTTTGAGCGAATCAGCCGCGTCATCGAAGCTGACATCGGCTTGTATCTCAACACGTGCGATCTGCACCTGCATCTTGACATAAGCCAATGTTGAATCCGCACTGGCCGGCAGTGTCGGCAACCACAGCAGACATAACAGGGCAAATACCAATCGGGGCTTGCGCATATTTTTCATCTCCTTACAATTTCACCCCGATAAAAAACGCGCTTGCGGCGATCTGTGCGGATCGCCCCAAGCGCGTTGTTTACAATCAGAGCAGTACGTCGTTCAGGATGTTCTTGAGCCAGTAGCCCGCGAATGCTCCCTCCAGCTCGGAACGCTTGGCCGAAACGCCGCCCCCTTCTGCCGACACCATGACCTGTTTCTCGGCGTTATAGCGATAAACATTGGCCACATGCATAGCCTCCTTGTCACTCACCACGCTGTAGCAGGTATTGGCGATGGTCGGATTTTGGTCGGGCCGTTCACCCTGCAACATCTCGATAATAGCCGCTGCCGCAACTTTTGCCTGAGATGTGGCCATATGGCCGGATTTAGGCAAGGCTGCAGAAACCGCATCACCGATGACATGGATGTTTCGACGCGCCTTGGATTCGTAGGTCAGGAAATCAACCCCGCACCAGCGCGCATCCACTGTCGCCAAACCGGCCATGTCGGCCACAACACCGGAGCGCATTGGTGGAATGACGTTCAGCACATCGGCTTTGACATCCTCGAATTCGGTCTTGGCGGTTCTGGTGTCCGCATTGACCGCGGTCACCATGGAATTCGGGCGGTACTCGATCATGCCCGGATAGAGTTCGTTCCAAGCCGCCATGAACAGGCCCTTCTTCGAAGTGATGTCCGGATTGGCATCCAGGATCAGCACCTTGGACTTGGGCTTGTTGTTCTTGAGATAGTGCGCAACCTGACAGGCACGTTCATACGGCCCGGGGGGGCAGCGGTACGGTCCCTTGGGAATACTGAGTGCAAAGACGCCACCATCCGGCATCGCCACCAGTTGCTTGCGCAACATGACGGTCTGTGCTCCCGCCTTCCATGCGTGCGGAATACTTGCGTCTGCCACTTTGGCATCCAGTCCCTCAATCTTGTCGAACATGAAATCGACACCGGGCGCCACGATCAGGCGGTCATAGCTGAGATGACCGTCGGCCAGCATGACGGTTTGCTTTTCGGGATCGATGGCAGTCACCTCGCCCTTGATCAGATTGATGCCATATTTTTTCTTTAACACATCGTATGAAAGTGTCAGGTCTTCGATGGTCCGGCTTCCGCCGAGTACGGTGTTGCTCATCGGGCACGAGATGAACAGCGGATTGCGTTCGATCAACACCACTTCGATTTTGTTATCGCTCCATTTTCGGATGTACTTCGCTGCGGTAGCTCCGCCGAACCCGCCACCCACAATGACGACGCGCTGTCCCGTTTTTTTGACGATTTCACCACCAGACGTTGCACAGCCTGGAAACACGCCCACCACAATCCCTGCAGCACTGGCTTTTATAAAATCTCGACGACTGAATGACATAATGAACTCCCTTTATTGGTTGGCTCCGGATGCACCCCGAGGCACGAATTAATGGCGTTTTTGCGCGGCAAAGAAGTCGGCGAGCAGCGCGAACTCCTCATCGGTATAACCCTTGGCATGCTGATGCATCACTGTGGCAGGACGCGCGCCGGATTTGAATTCTTTCATCGATGTAATGAACAACATCCTGTCCAGACCCGCCAGTTCGGGCATACCGCCTTCACTCTTGCCGTCCGTGCCATGACATGCGGAGCATGATGCGGCTAACCCGCGCGCATGTTTGCTCACTTCGGCGGCCTGCGCTGAAGTAAACAGCAGAAAACCGGCAATGACGATGAACAACTTTCGATATGGAATCATTTTGCTGCCTCCCTTTATAGTTAAACAAAAATACCACCCATAACTCCCGCCTTGCAGCAGACTGGAATACTGAAAATATCCATTCAGACGATGAGTACTTCGTCTGTTCGCGATTCACCCTTATTGTCGATCCAGGCAACAGAGAGCTTGTCTCCCGCAGTACCACCCCTGAAACGGAAGACCAGATATGGGTTTTTGGAAACGGAGGTGCCGAACTGACCGGTCAATACCGCCCTGCCATTGTATAGCGCCTTGAATTCTGTGATGTACCAAGCCGGAATCAGCTTGCCCGCCTCATCCTTGCGGCGGCCGTTATCCATCTCATGCTGCATCAGTACACGGACCTCTGTTACACCATCCTTGACGCTGGCGCGTATCTTGCTGGGACTTTGCATCAGCATCCCCCTTGGGTCACTTTGACTTCTTTGGAAGCTTTGTAGAATTTGCCATTCGCCTTGACCAAGGCGACAACTGAAGAGGTCTGCGCCATCTTGATACGGGTGGTGATGAAGGCGTCCGTTCCCACCGGGATATCAAAACTGGCAACCAGCATGGTGGGATTTTTGTCGGCAAGGATGGACACCCGCTCGACACCGGCGAGAGATGTTTCAACTGTGATCGGCACCACAGCACCATTCTCTGCAACATCGGGGGCGGAAAGGCTGATGAGTGTGCTGTCCTGTGGAATAAGCCCGCCAAGCGCAGCGAAGGCCTCGCTCAACGTCATGGCATCAAACGCTTCCCTGCTTACCCCGGCGCGCGCGAAACTCGGCACCAAACCCAAAACAGTGAAAAGACCGAGCAGACCCAAACCACCGCTAACCTTGAGCACTTTGCGCCGCCCTGCATCAACCCTGTTGCGAACTAGCTCATGCATCCGACATCCTTTCTAGAGACAGACAACCCGATTCGGGGGGCATTTGATACCACAACTTTGTCATCGTCCATAGCCACCAAGAGTGAATCGATTTAACCCTTTGGGGTTATGTGGATACTAGCACGCTGTGCAGAGTTATCACCACGACGATTTTTGGGTGATATATTCTTCACCCGCTTTCAGCCGATCATCCTGGCCGCCAATCCCACCAGTGCGCAAACGAAGATCACCCGCACGATATCGACCTTGAAACGGAACAGGGCGATGAAGGCGGCGCTGCCGATCGCCACGGAAATCCAGTCAAACGCCCCGGCAAATCCTTGCGGCCAGAGCACGTGGTAGGCAAAGAACAGCGCAAGGTTCAGGATCACCCCCACCACGGCGGCAGTGACGGCGGCGAGCGGCGCAGTGAACTTGATGTCGCCGTGCGTCGCTTCCACGATTGGGCCACCAATCAGAATGAACAGGAAAGATGGCAGAAAGGTGAACAGGGTCACCACGCATGCAGCGGTCGCGCCCGCCAAAAACAAGTTGTCCGCACCGAACAACACACCCGTCCAGCCGCCAACAAAACCCACGAAGGCCACCACCATGATCAACGGCCCCGGCGTGGTTTCGCCCAGCGCCAGGCCATCGATCATCTGCGGCCCGGTCAACCAGTGGTAGTGTTCGACACCGCCCTGATACACGTAAGGCAACACGGCATACGCCCCGCCGAAGGTGACCAGCGCCGCCTTGGTAAAGAACCAGCCCATCTGCGTCAACGCCCCGCCCCAACCGAACAATGCAGCCAGCAAGCCGATCAGGATTCCCCACAGCGCCAAGCCGATTACACAATATTTAACCAGCCGCCCTCTCCGGAATTTCGCATGCTCCGGCGTTGGCGAATGATCGTCGATCAGCGCCGGCCCATAGTCCTTGAGCGATGCCGCATGACCGTCCCCGGCGCGGAATTTGTCCGGCGCGACCTGTCCGCCAACATAGCCGAGAATGGCCGCCGCCAGCACGATGGCCGGGAACGGAATGTGGAAAGCAAATATGGCAAGGAACGCAGCAGCGGCCAAGCCCCACAGCACGGTGTTGTTGAGCACGCGCGAGCCGATGCGCCAAGCGGCAAATGCCACGATCGCCGTCACGGCCGGTTTGATGCCGTACAAGGCGCCCTGGACAGCCGACACATCGCCGAACGCCAGATAGATCCAGCTCAACACAATCAGGATGAACAGCGACGGCAGCACGAACAACACGCCGGCGATGATCCCGCCACGCACCCCGTGCATCAGCCAGCCGATGTAGGTGGCCAGCTGTTGCGCTTCCGGCCCCGGCAACAGCATGCAATAGTTGAGCGCATGCAGAAAACGGTGTTCGGAAATCCAGCGGCGTTTTTCCACCAGCTCCTGGTGCATCATGGAAATCTGTCCCGCCGGGCCGCCGAAGCTGATGAAGCCGAGTTTCAGCCAATAACGAAAAGACTCCGCCAGCGTGATCGGTTGCGGTGGCTGGGGTGCGTTGGAAAGTTGCGCTGATGTGTCCATGACTTATCCCTGGAATATCCAACCAAGAGCAGACCTTGGACGATGGATTGTCTGCAAGCGGGGAGGCTGCTTTATCCCCGGCAACGCTTCTGGGTTATTTTTTCATAACCAGGTCTTGATCCCGTCGTCACCACCGATACGCTGTTTCAACAGTCGGCATGGGGCATCCGGTTTAACCTTGAGCACTTCTGCATAGATAACCTCCAGGGCCTTTTCTTCATCGGCAAAGATGCTCTCCTGTCCGATGTAATCCAGCAAACCGGAACGGCGCATGATGTCCAACACCTGTTTCTTCAGCCCGCTGAATACCACGCGGATGCCGTTCGAGCGCAAGCGCTGCACCAGGTGACGGATGACTTCTTCTCCCGATGCATCGAGTTGGTTGATGCCGTCCGACACGATCAGCAGGTGCTTGGCACGCGGATTATTGGCGACCGCTTCAAGCACCGTGTCTTCGAAATACGGCACGTTGGCAAAATACAACTGGCCGTCGTAACGCATCGCGATGACGTTCTCGCTCACCGGCAGGTCATGCACCTTGATGTCGCGCAGGGTGCCGTCCGGATGACGGCCGAGGATCGCCACTCGGGGTTTCATGGTGCGGTACAGGTACAGGATAATGGCCAGCCCGGCTCCAACCATGATGCCGTTATCGAGATGCGGCGCAAAAGCCAGTGTGGCGACAAAGGTTACGATGGCGGCGATACCGTCATGCTTGTGGGTGTGCCAGGCATGACCGATCGCCTTAAAATTCACCAGGCCGATCACCGCCATCATGATCACCGCTGCCAGCACCGCCTGCGGCAGGTGGTACAGCAGCGGGGTGAGGAACAGCAGCGTAACCAGCACAATCAGCCCGGCAAACACGTTCGACAAGCCGGTGACCGCCCCCGCGTTGAGGTTCACTGCCGAGCGCGAGAACGAACCGCTGACCGGAAAGGCTTGGCTCAAACTGCCGAGGATGTTTGAAAAGCCTTGACCGAGCAGCTCCTGATTGGGATTGATGCGCTGTTTGGTCTTGGCCGCCATCGCCTTGGCAATGGAGATCGCCTCCATGAAACCGACCAGCGAGATCACGAGGGCGCTGGAAAGCAGTGACATCACAGCTTCCCAACTCATTTGCGGTATGCCGATGCCGGGCAGGCCAGGGGGGATGCTGCCCACCACTTCGCCGCCGCCGACCAGTTTCAACTCGCCCTCGCTCATCTTTTTGATGCGCCAGCGGTAGCCGTCTGCCTGCTCACCCGGAGGCACCTGACCGGTCAGATAGAGTCTGGCCATTTGTGCATCAGTTGCGGGAAC
Organism: Gallionellaceae bacterium UBA6222; assembly: GCA_002421915.1. Taxonomy (GTDB): domain Bacteria; phylum Pseudomonadota; class Gammaproteobacteria; order Burkholderiales; family Gallionellaceae; genus Sideroxyarcus. The sequence continues at coordinate 42,171 of DISA01000057.1, read as the reverse complement.
CTGCTCAAAGATGAATTTGCGCAAGGAACGCGCAATCTTACGGTTCTCGCCTTCCAGGTTCTGCATCTCCAGTTGCGTCAGCTCAAGCTCGTACTTCAGTGCCGCAACATGTTGCCCGCTGCCCTCTTTAGATTTTTGCAGTTGTTTGAGTTCAGTTGTCAGCTTGGCAGTCAGGTGTTGCAATTCCTCGATTCTGGTTTCCGCGCCAGTAAAATCGTCGGCCAGCTTCCTGATCTCGGCATCCACGATCTCTTCGATCCTGCCTTTGCCGTTGTGTTCGAACCCGATGGCATAACTGACGAGTGTGGTAATAATGACCGCGATCAGTACACCGGGTAATTTCGGTGCATATTTTTTCATTCCCCACATAATGATGAAAGCAACCACCCCCATCATCAATGTCGGGATATGGGTTTCTCCGATCAGTTGCAATGCGCCCCATACATCCTGCAGAAAATACTCGCTGCGCCCCATGGAGACACCGAACAACTTGTTGAGCTGTGACAGACCGATAATGATGGCGGCGGCGTTGGTGAAGCCCGCAATCACCGGGTGCGACAGGAAATTGACCACCACACCGAGCTTGAAGATGCCCAATGTCAGCTGGATCAGGCCGACCATCAGCGCCAGCAGAATCGCCAGCGCGACGAACTGCCCGGAACCGGTGGCCGCCAACGGTGCCAGCGCTGACGCAGTCAATAGCGACACCACCGCGACCGGGCCGGTAGCCAACTGCGCGGACGATCCCCACAGCGCCGCGATAATACCGGGCAAGAATGCTGCGTACAGCCCGTAATACGCGGGCAGGCCTGCCAGTTGCGCGTATGCCATGGATTGTGGAATGAGCACCAGCGCGACGGTGATACCCGCGATTAGATCGGCCCTCACGTTCGTGCCGCGCAACGGCCACCAGGAAAGAAAAGGGAAATAACGAGCGAATTGTTTACTCATGATGTTGTGGTTTCTCCGGAGTTATCACTGCTCTTCCCATTTCCTCCACCGCCTGCGGGAAAAGGATTTGGAAAATTGTCATGATATTTGGCGATGATGCCGGATGATATCGGGACGGGAGACGCAACACGGGTAGCGCGACGGTGACGGCAGAATGGCGATGGGAAATTCCTGACTGCGCGGATCAATCGTACGCTCATCAAAAAATCAGATTCAGCATGATCATCAGCACAACCAGGAACAGGATGGTCATTATGCCACCGGCACGCATGAAATCAGCCACGCGGTAACCGCCCGGCCCCATCAGCAGCGCATTGACCTGATGGGTCGGTAGGAAGAAGGAATTCGAGGTTGCCAGCGCAACGGTCAGCGCGAACACCGCCGGGTTGGCACCCGCGCCAATGGCGATATTCACCGCCAGCGGCACCAGCAGGACCGTTGCGCCGACATTGGACATCACCAGCGTGAAGAACGTCGCAAGGATCGCAATCGCCAGTTGGATCACCCAGATCGGCGTGCCGCCCAGGTACAGCAGCGTCTGTTCCGCAATCCATTTTGCCGTGCCGCTGGTCTCAACCGCGAGACCGAGCGGAATCAGACTGGCCAGCAGAAACACTGATTTCCAGCTGACCGCACGGTAGGCCTCCTCGACGCTAAGCACACGCAGCAGAATCATGCCGATGGCACCGGTCATCAGCGAGATCGACAGCATGGTGTCGGTGAACAGGATCAGCGCCAGCGCGATGCCAAAACAGGCAAGTGCCGCATTAACTTTGTGCGGGCGCAGTTCCTCGTGCGGGAATTCGGTGGTGATAACTACGAAGTTCTTGTCTTTTTCCAGATGTGCCAGCGCATCCCAACCGGTATGCACCACCAGCGCGTCACCCGACTGGAGTGGTAAATCGCGCACTCCATCGCCTTCCCGCATCGTTTTTCCGCCGCGATGCAATGCCGTCAGCGATATGCCGTATTTCTTGCGCATCCACACATCGCGCGCACTCTTGCCTATAAGATCGGAGCCGGGCGGTATCACCACCTCGGCGATGCCGGACTTGGCCGGCGACAGTTGCTCGACGAATGTTTCGAGTTCCTCGCGCAGTTGCAAGCCGTTGCCGGCGGCAAACTCGCGCAGCCGCTCCGGGGCACCGAGCAGACCCATCACGCTGCCGGGCACGATCTCAATGTCGCGCGCCGGACCAATGCGGAGATCGTCGCTGCCACGCATGATGGCAATAACGCGCAGGCGGTTCGGGCTCTCGATATCGTCGAGCACCTTGCCGACCAGTGGGCTGTCGTGCGGCACCACGACCTCGTACATGGCATAGTCGAGACCATACAGCTTCTGGAAATAATCCATCGCATTGGCACCGCTGGTAACGTTTTCCATCGCTTTGCCCGGCAACACGTAGCGGCCCGCAAAGACGAAATAGGCGATGCCGGTGGCCAGCAGCGCCAAACCGACGGGCGTGACGGTAAACAGCGACCAAGTCTCCATCTGCTGCTCCGGCGGCAACGCCTTGTTTGATGCCAGAATCAGGTCGTTGAGCAAAATCAGCGGACTGGAGCCCACCATCGTGATGGTACCGCCCAAGATCGCGCAAAAGCCCATCGGCATCAGCAGGCGCGACATTGGCAGACCGGTGCGTGCCGATATGCGACCAACCACCGGCAAGAACAAGGCGGCCGCACCGACGTTCTGCATGAAGCTGGAAATAAAACCGACCGTACTGGAGATTGCCGGGATGACACGCGCTTCGGTGTTACCCGCCACCCTGATGATGAAACTGGCCACTTTGCTCATCAGTCCGGTCTTGTCCAAGCCCGCGCCCACGATCATCACGGCGATGATGGAGATCACGGCATTGCTGGAAAAACCGCCGAACAGCTCCCGCCCCGGCACCAGCGGCTGAGGCAGTCCGATGACAGTGCCGAAATGGCTGATCAGACCCAGCAGCACCATGATACTGACCGCCGCCACATCGACCCCGACCACCTCGAAGGCGAACAGATAGACCGTCAACAGCAACAGGTTGAGCACCACGGCGATCTCGCGGCTGGGCGCGAACAGAAAGGATGCCACTCCGGCTGCAAGAAAAATGATGGCTGCTACGATGGTTCTGGTATGACTGGCATCGCTTCTCATCTGGCCTCCTTAAAACACTACCTTTCAGTTTGTCCTGCTCTCACCGTTCGGCAATTTGGCATGGCACTCGCTGAAGATACGCGCGGTGCAATGGCGGCAGATTTCCGGATCCAGATCGGGATATATCTTCCCGACCCAGTTCGACATCACCGGGAAGATGTTTTCTTCGCCGATATCTTTCATCGCTCCGGATTTTCTCAGGAAATCTATCGTCGCTTCCTTGCAGGAATAGAAATACAACTTCCCGCCCATCTTCTTGCGACGGCGCGCCTCCTGGGCCAGCATCTCGGCACCTGCCACATCCACGAAGGTCAGCCCACGCACGGTGAGTAATACCGATTTCTGCTGCGGATTCTCCCCGTCGATCTGGTGCAGCCGGTCACGCACGTTGTCGACCGCACCGAAGAACAATGCGCCGTTGATACGCATGATGGATAACTGCGGACATTGCTGATGATCCTCGGCCCCGACGAAATGGTAGGCACCCTCTTCCGGCGATGGTACGACAGGGCGCATGCCTGGTTTGGAGACGCGATACAGATAGATCGCCAGCGATAGCAGGATCCCGAAGAAGATGCCCTTCTCCAGATCGATCAGGGTGCCGACCAGCGTCACCCACAGAATGACGGTCTCCCCACGGCTGGTCTTCATGATGCTGGAGATATGGTGAAAATCGATCAGTCCCCAGGCCACTAGGAACAGGATGCCGGCCATCGCTGCAGTGGGCAGGAAAGCGGCCAGGGGTGCAACCAGCAACAGGATCAGCAGCAGGAAGATCGAGGCATACACCGTCGCCATTGGCGTCCTGGCGCCGGCGGCATAGTTCACACCGCTACGGTTGAACGAGCCGCAGGAGGCATAACTGGAGAAAAAGCTGCCGACCAGGTTGGACAGGCCCTGACCGATGAATTCCTGGTTGCCGTCGATACGCTGTTCCGATTTCACCGCGATGGCACGCGAGATGGAGACCGCCTCGGTCAGCGCCAGCATGGTCACTACCAGCGCCGGGAACAGCACCTTGTGGATGGTGGCATAGGAAAAGTCCGGCAACGAGAGCGGCGGCAGGTGCGAAGGCAACGCCCCGACCGTCGTGATGTGGGTGGTCGCCACGCCAACTTCCAGATTGAGCAGCCAAGCCACCACGCTGCCGACCACCATGGCCACGATCATGTAGGGCATCTTGGGGATGAGCCGCTTCGCCAGTATGCCGGCAGCGAGCGTCACCGCACCGACCAGCGTGACATACATATTGATGTCGCCGAGCTGCAGGACCAGCTGCTCGATCACCACATGGAAATGCGCACCACGCTCGATGGCGATACCGAAAAAGTGCTTCACCTGGCTGGCCGCGATCAGCACCGCCGCCCCGGCCGTGAAGCCGATCACCACGGTATGCGAGATGAAATTGACCAGCACGCCCATACGCGCCAAGCCGAGGATCAACTGGAACAAGCCGACCAGAAAGGTCAGCGTCAGCACCATGCGGATGAACTCGGGCGAACCTGGATCGGCCAGCGGACTCATGGCCGCGAACACCGCGATGGAGATGGCCGTGGTCGGACCGGACACCAGATGCCAGCTCGAACCAAACAACGCGGCGATGATGGCCGGCACCATGGCGGCATACAGACCGTACTCCGGCGGCATGCCGGCGATGGTGGCGAACGCGACGCCTTGCGGCAGCACGATCAGCGCGCCGGTCAGGCCAGCGACCAGGTCGGCACGGGTGGATTGTTTGTCTATCAGATGCTTCCATTGCATGAACGGAAGCATCTTGCACAGCCAGTCTTTACAGATACGGGTACGAGTTTGAGTTGCCATCAGGATTGCATCAGCCTACGGTCTGGTAATAAAGATTCTGCGGATGATTGGCCTGCGCGAAGAAGAACCAGCGCTCGGCCAGCAGCCCGACATATTGCAGTATAAACACAATGCCCAGCAGCGCGGGGGTGGACGGTCCGAGCGCCAGCAATGCCAGCGGCAGTACGAATGCCAGGATCAGAAAGGCCGGCTTGATTGCGCGCAGAAAAGTCGCGCTCCGGCCGTGGAAAAAATCGCGCGTATTGAAGGAACCGCCCATCGCACCCATCGAGCGTTGTGTGATCTTTGGATGCTTCACGCCGATGGCGGTCTGGATGGTGGAAGTCGGCTTCAGTCGCGCATTACGCAGGAGTGAAGCAACTCGTCCAACAAACGCCAACACTGTGAGGATAATCGCCCAGTCAGTGAAGAATCCAGATGCTGTTGGTGCGGTGCAGGTTGCGTAAAATGCGGCCAGCACAAAACCGGAAGAGCCCCCCATCAGGATGTAGTTGATGACGGTCAGCGGCGAATGCCACTCACGCAGAAAGCGCAGGCAGGCGTAGATCATCGCGGTGCAGATGAACAGCACGAATGCCATGATGGTGCCCACCACGCCCAGCAACACGGTGAGATCGATGATCTGCCCGCCCGGCAGCGTCACGATCTCCGGGCGTATCAGCATGAGATGCGTCACCCCGTACAGAAAAACGATACCCATGAACGCGGGTAATGCGATCAGCTCGCGCGACAGCCAGGAAGTGCGCCACTGGGTCATACCGCGCCAGGCACGTGTGATCATGTAACCGGGCTTGCCGAGGTGGAACACCGCCGCGAACAGACCGCCGCCCAGCAACAGCATCACGATGGCGCTGCCGTTGCCGTAGAAGCAGTCCGACTGCATCGGCAGCAGACCGAACAGTGCATAGGACTGGTGCGTGAACAAAGCCAGAAACAGGCCCTGCGCCGCACCGATCAAGGTTGTCAAAAAGATCACTGAGAATGCTGGTTTCATAACGTCTCGTTAAGTTCTGGTTACCAGGCCGACACGTCGTCCATGGTGGACTGGTTCTTGTCCGGCTTGGGCAGTTGCTGGTCCAGCTTGAGCGGATTGTCCGCGCGCTCCAGTTCATCCTCGTGGATTTTGACCTTGGTCTTGCGCCGTGGCAGATAATGATTGGACGGATGTGTCCCCCACTCCGGCATCAACGCGTATCCGCCATCTTCCCGGATCGCCTTCGATACCGTCGATTCCGGATCATGGATGTCACCAAACAGGCGCGCGCTGGTCGGGCAGGCTTTGACGCAAGACGGTTTACGGTCTGCCTCCGGCATGGACATGTCGTAGATGCGATCCACGCACAAGGTGCATTTCTTCATCACCTTCTGTTTCTCGTCGAACTCGCGCGCGCCGTACGGACAAGCCCAAGAGCAATACTTGCAACCAATGCACTTGTCGTAATCCACCAGCACGATGCCGTCTTCCTTGCGCTTGTACGAAGCACCCGTCGGGCACACCGGCACGCAGGGCGGATCTTCGCAATGCAGGCAGGATTTGGGGAAATGCAAGGTCTCGCTGTTTGGAAACGTGCCGATCTCGTAGGTCTGTACCCGATTGAAGAACGTGCCGGTCGGGTTTTCGCCGTAGGGACGTTCATCACACAACGGCCCGGCCGAACCGGAGGTGTTCCATTCCTTGCAACTGGTTACGCAGGCATGACACCCGACACAGACATTCAAATCGATCACAAGCGCGAGTTGGGTCATTGCGCACCGCCTTTCTTCTTGCCGCCGCCAAAGTAAGCCAGCCAGCTCGGCGCTTCTTTCATGCCGGGATATTTCTTCATGGGGACGAATTGCGGCGAGGTCTGTTCGGGTTCACCCTCTGCCGCCTTGTAGATGCGCACACGCACGTCGTACCAAGCAGCCTGACCGGTGACCGGATCGGAATTGGAAAAACGCCCCCCATTCGGCTGTGGCGGTAGCTCCTCTGAGATAAGATGATTTAACAGAAATCCCTGCTGCGATTCATTTGCCTGTGGCGTTAAATTCCACGCACCGGCTGCCTTGCCGATGGCATTCCATGTCCATACCGTGCCCGGTTCCACCGCTTCACTGTAGCGTGCCATGCAGCGCACTTTCCCCCACTGCGATTCGCACCATATCCAGTCGCCGTCGGCAATGCCCGCATTCTTCGCGGTCTGGGCATTGACGTACAGATAGTTGTGCGCGTGGATCTGGCGCAACCAGGCGTTCTGCGAATCCCACGAGTGGTACATCGCCATCGGGCGCTGGGTCAGTGCCGACAGTGGATATTTGCGCTTGTCGCTGGTCTGCGTTTCCAGCGGCTCGTAGTAGAACGGCAGCGGGTCGAAATAAGTCTCAACCCGTTTGGCCAAGTGCTTCGGCGGCTGGCGCGTGATACTTTTGCCCTGCGCTGCGAGGCGGAATTTCTGCAACACCTCGGAATACAGGTGGATCAGAATCGGTTCGGCATAGCGCGTGATGCCGTTGCGCTGCGACCATTCGAGATAACCCTTGTTCCAGTTGCGCATGTACTGATAGGAACGCGGCAGCACTTCGTGGTGCACGCAGTTATTCTTGGCGTACATCTCCCACTGGTTCGGATTCGGCTCGCCCTTCATGCTCTTCTCGCCGCCCTTGCCGCGCCAACCGGAGAGGAAACCGATGCCGGAGCCAGGCGCGGTCTCCCAGTTGGCGATGAAATCGGGATAGTCGCGATACTTCCGTTTGCCGTCCGGGGTGACAAATGCGGGTAGTTTCAGGCGCGTGCCGAGTTCGATCAGCACTTCCTGGAACGGCTTGCATTCGCCAGTTGGCGGCATTACCGGAATGCGCACCGAATCCACCGGACCATCAAATTCAGAGATCGGGCGGTCGAGCATCGACATCACGTCATAGCGTTCGAGGTAGGTGGTGTCCGGCAGGATCAGGTCGGCGAACGCCGTGGTCTCGGAATGGAAGGCATCGCATACCACGATGAACGGGATCTTGTATTCGCCATCTTCTCCCTTGTCAGTGAGCATCTTGCGCACTTCACCGGTGTTCATCGACGAGTTCCATGCCATGTTGGCCATGAATAACAACAGGGTGTCGATCTTGTACGGGTCGCCGCGCCATGCGTTGGTGATGACGTTGTGCATCAGACCGTGCGCCGACAGCGGGTATTCCCAGGAGAAGCCCTTGTCGATACGCACCGGTTCGCCTTCCTTGTCCACGAACAGATCGTCCGGGTCTGCCGGCCAGCCCAGCGGCATACCATCCAGCGGCGTGTTCGGCTGCACCGCGCGCGGGTCGTTCGGGGGGCGGGCGCAGGGCGGGATGGGGCGCGGGAACGGCGTTTTGTGGCGGAAGCCGCCGGGCCGGTCGATGGTGCCGAGCATGGTCATCAGGATAGACAAAGCACGGATCGTATGGAAACCGTTGGAGTGCGCAGCCAGCCCTCGCATGGCATGGAACGAGACCGGGTTGCCGGTGACTGTCTCATGCTCCTTGCCCCAACTATCGGTCCAGGCAATCGGCAATTCAATCTTCTGGTCACGCGCCGTGATGCCCATCTCGTGCGCCAGACGGCGAATGGTGCCGGCCGCAATGCCGGTGATGCCCTCTGCCCATTCCGGCGTGTATTCCTCCACGCGTTCGATCAGCAACTGGAATGCGGGCTTGACCAGCGTGCCGTCCGACAACTTGAATTCTCCGCGCAAAAATGGGTCTGCACCTTCGGTATGGGTAACCACGGGTTTGTCGGTATTACGATCCCACCACAGCTTGTTCTGCGGATCGTAGCAACCCTCCTCTTCAGGCACCTCGGTACGCACAAACATGCCAAACTCGTCGTGCGCTGCATCGAGGTTTACCAGTTGACCGGAGTTGGTGTAACGCACCAAAAACTCACGGTCATACAGGCCAAGCTTGATGATCTCGTGGATGATAGCGAGGAACAGCGCGCCATCGGTGCCGGGACGGATGGGCACCCATTCATCGGCTATGGCCGAGTAGCCGGTGCGCACCGGATTGATGGAGATGAAACGCCCGCCCTCGCGTTTGAATTTGGACAACGAAACCTTTAGCGGATTGGAGTGATGGTCTTCCGCCGTGCCAATCATGATAAACAGCTTGGAGCGTTCCAGATCGGGGCCACCGAATTCCCAGAACGAGCCGCCGATGGTGTAGATCATGCCTGCAGCCATATTGACCGAGCAGAAACCGCCGTGTGCCGCATAGTTGGGCGTACCGAACTGGCGCGCGAACATGCCGGTCAGTGCCTGCATCTGGTCGCGGCCGGTGAATAGCGCGAATTTTTTTGGATCAGTCGCGCGCAATTTACCGAGACGTTCAGCCAAAATGGAGAAAGTTTCTTCCCAGGAAATCTCTTCAAATTCGTTGCCGCCGCGCTCCGCACCTTCTTTTCGCCGCAGCGGTTTGGTCAGGCGTGCGGGTGAATACTGCTTCATAATGCCGGAAGAGCCCTTGGCACAGATCACGCCGCCGTTCAATGGGTGATTCGGATTACCGTCAATGTAGCGGATCTCACCGTTGCGCAAATGGACGCGAATGCCGCACCGGCAGGCGCACATATAACAGGTGGTATGGCGAACTTCGGTCGTGGCACCTGTGACAGGCGACGCAAGCGGGTCATGCAATGGGGTTGATGACATGGGCGAAAGTTCAATGTTGATTTATCGTTTTGCGAAGCAGAACTGTCCGACTAAACTAGTCGGGATTCCGCGTTGCAAGTATGCGGAACCCCCGCTGCCGCTGCCATAGCCGTGATGAGGGAGCGCATCGTAACCCATAAGGGGGGGACGGCCCTCAACCCATGAGGGGTATCGCGCAGAACCCGCTCTTGTTTTAGTGTGCGCGACATTGCGAAAACGCGGGTTCTATTAAGGGAGATTGTATGGCATTGGTTAACCCCCATGGGGGCGGTAGTCTCAAACCGTTATTGCTTTCGGGTGAAGAGCTGATTGCGGAAATCGTACGGGCGCAGTCTTTCCCGATGGTGGCTGTCAGTTCGCGTGAAAAAGGCGACATCATCATGCTCGGCATCGGCGGCTTCACCCCGCTCGATGGCTTCATGACTCATGCTGACTGGCAGGGTGTATGCGACGGCATGACCATGACCAACAACCTGTTCTGGCCGATCCCTATCACGCTCTCCACCGACAAGTCCACGGCGGATGCCATCCCCACCGGGAGCGAGATCACGCTGATCGATCCGGAAGACCAGAGCATCCTGGCCACGATGAAGGTCACCGAGAAATACAGCATCGACAAGGCGCATGAATGCGCCACCGTATTCGGTACCACCGACCCCAAGCACCCCGGCGTGAAGATGGTGATGGAACAGGGTGAAGTGAATCTCGCCGGCCCGGTAAAGGTGCTGTCACAGGGCGGCTTCCCGCAGAAGTACGGCGCGATGTTCAAGACGCCGAAGGAAACGCGCGAACTGTTTAACGAGCTGGGCTGGAACAAGGTCGCCTGCTTCCAGACGCGCAACCCCATGCACCGCTCGCACGAATATCTGGCCAAGGTCGCCATCGAAGTGTGCGATGGCGTGCTGATCCATTCCCTGCTCGGCAACCTCAAGCCCGGTGACATTCCGGCTGAGGTGCGCACCCACGCCATCATCGCGCTGACCAAGAATTACTTTGTTGCCAAGACCGTGGTGCAGGCCGGCTATCCGCTGGACATGCGCTACGCCGGACCGCGCGAAGCCCTGCTGCACGCGCTGTTCAGACAGAACTACGGCTGCTCGCACCAGATCGTCGGACGCGACCATGCAGGCGTCGGCAGCTACTACGGCCCGTTCGATGCGCACCACATCTTCGACAATATCCCCAAGGGGTCGCTCGAGACCGAGGCGATGAAGATCGACATCTCCTTCTGGTGTTACAAGTGCGGCGGCATGGCCTCGGGCCGCACCTGTCCGCACGATGATGCAGATCGTCTGCAAGTCTCCGGCACGCAATTGCGCAAGATGCTTTCCGAAGGCGCGGATGTGCCGGCCGAATTCAGCCGGCCCGAAGTACTGGAGGTATTACGCGAGTATTACGCCGGGTTGGCCGATACTTAAAAAGTGGAAGTAAAATTCGGCGGGCATTCGGCGCGCTGAAAGCCGCTTCATTTTGTTCAGACTGATTTTGTAAAGTAACGGTGGCAGGTTCGCGGGGTAAAGGATTTTGGGGGCATCATTTTCCATACTCAACGAGCAATAGATTGACTGATGTCTTGTAACTAATAATTTAGAGGAGAAACTGATGCTAACGAGCAACCCCTTTGCCACACTTTCAGAAGTCATATCCCCCGCGATGATGCAGGGGTATATCGTTCTCATGGTCCTGCTTGTCATGGGCGGAACGATACTTGACATGCTGCACAAGAAGAGCGCCAAGTACTTTTTCGAGAATGCAAAAAAGGCTCAGAAAAGCGCAAAACGCGAAGTGAGCGGCGGTGAAAAGGTGGCGATGGCCACTGCCGTGCTGGTCAAGGAAGTGCTGACCTCCGGCGAATTCGACAATCCCAGGCGCAGGCTTTCCCACCTGTTGACCATGTGGGGGACCATTATTTTTATCGTAACCACCGCGATCATGATCTTCTCGCCCGAATCCACCTCTACCCTGCTACCGCAACTGTGGCACATCGGCGCGTTGATGCTGGCTGTGGGTGGATACTGGTTCTGGTTTTTTATCCGTGCTGATGTGGCTGCGGAAGGCCTCCCAGCCTTCCGGCTTGAGCGTGCGGATTTGTTCATCCTCTCGCTGCTGGGCACCTCGACCTTCGCATTGATCTGGTCGTTTACCGGCGGTGGATTGACCATATCCTTTGCCTTGTTCATCTTGTCCAGCACAGTGCTCTTCGGCGGCGTGTATTGGTCCAAGTTCGCGCACATGTTCTTCAAGCCCGCAGCGGCGTTCCAGAAGCGCGTCATCATGGCCGACGGTGGCCGCGAGAACCTGCCGCCCGACTATGACCTGACCGACCCCGCAGTGCACACCAAGTTCCCGGATGTGCCCCAGTACATGGGCAAGAATCCGCCCAACATGGGGCTTTGCATCAAGGCTGAAAGAGCCAACCATTATTAATGCTGACTTGACTAATTATTTATAAGAAAAGAGGAATATCTTATGCCAACTTTTGTATACATGACGCGTTGTGATGGATGTGGGGAATGCGTTGACATCTGCCCATCCGACATCATGCACATCGACAAGAAGCTGCGTCGCGCTTACAACATCGAACCTAATATGTGCTGGGAATGCTACTCCTGTGTAAAGGCATGCCCACACCAGGCGATTGATGTACGCGGTTATGCCGACTTTGCACCGCTCGGACACAGTGTTCGCGTGATCCGTGATGAGGAGAAAGGCACCATTGCGTGGCGCATCAAGTTCCGCAACGGCAAGAAAGATATGGAGCTGCTGGCGCCCATCACGACCAAGCCCTGGGGCTCGGCGACACCGGACCTCGCAAAGGTGCCGGCCCCAAGCAAGGAGATGCGCGACAGCCAACTGCTGTTCAATGAGCCCAAATACATTCGTATGGATGACGGTGGATTGCACACATTGCAATCCAATGGCCTGGAAATCAAAAAGGGAGTGCAATACTGATGAGCTACTCGACAATTATCGAAGACAATATCGACATCCTGGTTGTCGGTGCGGGCCTGGGTGGTACGGGTGCGGCATTCGAGGCAAGATATTGGGGGCAGAACAAGAAGATCGTCATCGCCGAAAAAGCCAACATCATGCGTTCCGGCGCGGTAGCCCAAGGCCTGTACGCGATCAACTGCTACATGGGCACCCGCTTTGGCGAGAACAATCCCGAAGATCACGTGCGCTATGCACGTATCGACCTGATGGGCATGGTGCGTGAAGACTTGCTGTTTGACATGGCACGCCACGTGGACTCCGCTGTGCATAACTTTGAAGAGTGGGGTCTGCCCATCATGCGCAACGAAAAGAAGGGGTCGTATCTGCGTGAAGGCCGTTGGCAGATCATGATCCATGGTGAATCCTACAAGCCTATCGTTGCCGAAGCCGCCAAGAAATCAGCGGACAAGATTTTCAACCGCATCTGCGTGACTCACCTCTTGATGGATGAGTCCAAAGAGAACCGTGTTGCCGGTGCCGTGGGCTTCAATGTCCGCACGGGCAACTACCACGTGTTCAAGTCCAAGGCCGTTATCTGTGGGGCCGGTGGCGCTTCCAACATCTTCAAGCCGCGCTCTGTTGGCGAAGGCGCGGGGCGTGTCTGGTACGCACCGTGGTCTTCAGGCTCTGCATATGGCCTGATGATTGAAGCCGGTGCAAAGATGACACAAATGGAAAACCGTATCGTGCTGGCTCGCTTCAAGGATGGTTACGGCCCGGTCGGCGCCTACTTCCTGCACCTCAAGACCTATACCCAGAACGGCTACGGCGAAGAGTATGAGTCCAAGTGGTTCCCGGCACTTCAGCAAATGGTGGGCAAGGAATACTTGGATCCGGAAGTTTCACACCGGACTCACCGCCCCATCCCGACCTGCCTGCGTAACCACGCGATCATCAACGAGGTCAATGCTGGTCGCGGCCCGATCCATATGGTCACCATGGAAGCCTTCCAGGATCCTCATCTTGAAGAGATCGGTTGGCACAACTTCCTGGGCATGACCGTCGGTCAAGCCGTGCTGTGGGCCGCCACAGACGTGGATCCCAAGTACGAGAATCCCGAGCTGACCACCTCCGAGCCTTATGTCATGGGTTCGCATGCTACCGGTTGCGGTGCCTGGTGCTCGGGGCCGGAAGACCTCTCTCCGCCGGAATACTTCTGGGGCTACAACCGCATGACGACTATTGAAGGTCTGTTTGGTGCCGGTGATGCGGTAGGCGGCACACCTCACGCCTTCTCGTCGGGTTCGTTCACCGAAGGTCGCCTGGCTGCCAAGGCTGCCTGCAAATATATCGATGATGGCAAAGCAGAAGGCATACGTGTTTCTGACGCCCAGATCGAACGTCGCAGGGAACAGATATACAAGCCGCTGGAAACTTATCGCATTTTCAGCAATGAAGTGGTTGCCGGCACCGTCAATCCCAACTTTATCAATCCGAGACAGGGTCTTGATCGTTTGCAGAAGATGATGGATGAGTACTGTGGTGGTTTTGGTGTCAACTACATGACCAACGACAAGCTCCTGAACATCGGCCTGAAGAAGATGTCGATTCTGGGTGAGGATCTGGAAAAGGTCGCCGCGTCAGACATCCATGAACTGCTGCGTGCATGGGAGCTGAAGCATCGTTTCCTGACTTCTGAAAGCGTGTTCCAACATACGCTGTTCCGTAAGGAAACACGCTGGCCGGGTTACTACTACCGTGGTGATGTCATGAAACTGGATGACAAGGACTGGCACGTACTGACAGTTTCCCGCCGTGATCCGAAGACGGGTGAGTACACCATGGAAAAAGCACCGCTCTACCACCTGGTAGGTGATGTTGAGAAAGCGGCGCCGGTAGACCACCACTAAGCAGATGCAGGCCCGATTTACCGGTTTTGTAAAATCAGGCCTGCAAAAATACATTTGCCATAGCTTGTTAGTCTGTTAGAAAGGACCGGCATATTTTTGTTGGTCCTTTTTTTATCTAGCCGGCGAGTAGTGTGACGAAGCACCGTGCAGGTGAGGTATCTTATGAACATTATTGAAAAAACAGATGAAGAGATCCTGGAGTTGGCACACCCGATGTGGGCCGATCTGATCAAATACTCCAATGAAGGAAACTACGGTGCTTTCACGCGCAATTTTTCGAGCTCTTTCATTGCCGGTGCCAACGAGGTTGAAATGGGCAAGCAGTTTGCGAGAAGCGACCTTGCGAAGAACCTGTCGGAAGATTATTCGTATCTCGGCATGATACGCCGCGGGGAATATGTCACCGTTCTGTACAAAGTGATAAACAAAAAGAACAACAGCGAATGGCTGGGAAGACTTGTGCTGGGTTATGAAAAAGACAAAGTAAGAATCTTTGGCGCTACGCTGTTCTAGGAAGAATCTGTCAATATCAGGGCGCTCCAGACATGTCATATACGATTGAAGACGAAAAATTCGTTGAACTGAATTACAAGGTCATCGATAACAAAACCGGTGACGTGTTGGTCACCGTGGATTATCCGCTGGCTTATGTTCACGGCGTGAATGATGTGATGTCCGAAGAAGTGACCAAGGAACTATACGGTAAAAAAGTCGGCGACATCATCGAGGTGCCGATAGACACTGCAAAGTTGTACGGTGAGAGAGATGAATCGCTGGTATTTACCGATCACATAGAAAATGTGCCGGAAGAATTCCGCGAGATCGGTATGATCATCACCATGGAAAATGAAAAGGGTGAGCCCAGAGACTTCATCGTTACCCGATTCGATGACAAGACATTGACTGTCGACGGCAACAACCCCCTTTGCGGCAGAGAAGTCACTTTCATGCTGGAAGTCTTGTCCATACGCGAAGCCACCGAAGAAGAAATCGAACTTGGCGGAGCGGTCGGTGCCGATCCCGAGTTGAATGAAATACTCGACCGGGCAAAATGAATTTCTCGACCAATTACATCATTTACCCGCCCAACAAGGCGCTGGAACGCTCTATAGCGAATTCCATCGGCCTGCTGGGTGCCGAGGCAGCCGCAGCGGCGGCTCCGGATACCAAAGTCGCTGTGGCGGATAATTTTCGTTACGCGCGGGGAAATTATGAGCAGCACCGTTTCAGCGCCAGAATCTATGAAGATTTGCGCGGGGCGCTTGAGGCATCGCTGACAGATACAGGTGATCTGGCTGCAAAGAGCAGTCGCACACGGGAACCATTGGTTTGGGCGGAGACACAGAACAATCTCGGAAACATTCTTGCCGCACTGGGGCAGCAACGCAGAGATGCAACATTGTTTGAACAAGCCATCCTGTGTTTTGGCAAGGCATTGGAGGTGTTCAGTCAGGAAAGCGCTCCGCTGGAATGGGCGGCCACGCAATATAACTTGGGCACGGCTAATCAGGCGCTGGGTCGCTTACTTGATGCCACAAAGCCGTTACAAGCCGCCATCGATGCTTATACCAATGCCTTGCTGGTTTGGACACGCGATGCATCTCCGGAAGACTGGATGTTTACCATGCATCAGCTTGGCGATACTCTTCATGCGTACGGAAAACTGCTTAAAGGCAACCGTCAATTTCAAAAGTCCGTTGTTGCCTATAAGAACGCCCTCGCCGCACTCGACGCAGATGATTACGCGTTGGAGCTGACTGCCACACACAACAATCGGGCTGCCGCTTTGCATCATCTCGGCGAGTCGGAAGACAATCCTGATCGCTTAAAAGAAGCAATCAATTCCTACGAATTGGCATTGACGGTCAGCATGGAACAGCAGTTGCCTATCCATGTGGCAGTTATCTGCCGGGTGAACAAGGCAACTGCACAAAATGTGCTGGCCCAATTAACAAACGACGCTGTGCTTGCAGAAGAAATTGCAGATGAATTTGAAGTGATCATGGAATGTTTCGCGCACGCGCTACAGCCGCTGTGTTTGAGACATTGTCAGGAACAACTGAAACTGGCGCAGGCACAGTCCGCATCAAATAGTCAGGTCGCGGGGTGAAGGATGGCTCAAATCCGCTCGGACAGCCTGTTCTCCACCTCAATGAATGCGCCGGTATCCGCCAGGAAGCGGATGGTGCGCGCGCCAAAACCGACTTCAGGACTGGCTTCGCCTTTATCAATGGATAAGGTCAGCGCCACGCCCAAGCGCGGAGACAGATTGTGGCTCTTGCAGACTTCCACGATCTTTTCCTTGATGGGTTCCAGTTGCTTGACGAGACCGTCCGTCAAAGCGAACACGTCCACCTCTCCGGTGAGCGTTTCCGAGGATAGCTCCCAGGAACTGATGACAGGTTTGTCCAGCCCGCTGTATGCGCCCGCCGCATTGACCGTGGTGGGTTCAATGCCGAGCAAACGCGTGATGTCGTCGGGGTTGAAATGGTAACCAAGCAATGCAAAGTAAGCGCGTCCTTTGTTCGATGCCACAATGTTTTCCTCGTTGATGATTTGCCTCATCCGAGTATAACGTACAAAAAGAGGTGCACTGTTGTCGACTGAAGCCACACCGGAAAAGAAACGTGATCCCAACGATCCCTGCCTGTTCTGCAAGGACCCGCGCGGCGTCTCGTTGCAGGATGAACTCGCCTACAGCGCGCGCGACACCTACCCGACCAGCCCGGGGCACACCTTGGTCATCCCGCGCCGGCATGTCGCCAGTTTCTTCGAGCTGACGCCAGAAGAAGTCGCGGCCTGTATGGGGCTCATCCGGCAAGAAAAGAAGCTGCTGGATGAGGGTTTCCATCCGGACGGCTACAACATCGGCGTCAATGTCGGACAAGCGGCCGGGCAAAGCATCCGCCATGTGCATATCCACATTATCCCCCGCTACAAAGGGGATGTGGAGAACCCGCAGGGAGGCGTGCGGCATGTGCTGCCAAAGAAGGCACACTACACGCGAAATTGATATTTTTACGGCCAGTTGGGAGGGGCCGACGACTATGCCTCCCCTTTCGAATATCTGTTTTCTACAACCAAAGGAGATAGCATCATGAGTGAAGAAAAGAAACCTTTCTGCCGTCCCAAGATTCCGGATGGCCACGCATTCCACGTAACTACCCGCCAGAAGGAAATCGTACCGGGACAGTTTTTTGTCGGCTATGAAACCACCTGGGAACCGCACCAGAAAGAAGTGCCCTACACCACTCCCAAGAAGCCCTGAAGTAATCAGCAAGCAACAATCAACCGCGCCCCCTGTACAGGGGGCGCGGCTCATGAGTGCAGGCGGCATCCCTGCATTCTGAACCTTGTACAAAAGATAGGCGGGCGGATCGGCAAGAAGCGCCTGCCACCGCGCACGCCGGTGCCATTGGCGGTGCCAGGTCAGATGAACAAGAACTGGTCGATGAACTTTATGAGTGATGCGTTGTGGTGCGGCAGACGGTTCCGCACCTTCAACATGGTGGATGACTTCAATCGCGAGATACCGGCGATTGGGATTGATTTGAATCTGCCAGCGGCAATGGTGGTTTGAGTCCTGGAGAGAATCATGGCTTGGCGCGGCTATCCAGACAAGATTCGAATGGATAACGTCCCCGAGTTCATTGCCACTGCGCTGACCGATTAGGCGCAGCAACACGATATTGAACTGGAATTCATCAAGCTTGGGAAGCTGTTGGTGCAGGTTGAAACTGTATGCCGCAGGATTTCAGAAGCGCTACGGCTCTAGATAACAAGGCACTCAGTTTTTTCTCATTATTCACCCAAGAAAGATGGTAATACCCGACAGATTAAATCAGGCATTGCTACGCTATCTAATTGATTAATAATGATTGTGCAGCAGGAGCAAAAGGGCGTTTTGCACAGAAGCTCACTGCACAATATTGTCGATTTTCACGTTCACATTCTTGCTGCCCGGACGCAAAGGTTGGCTCGATCCTTCCGCGTCACCTGCTGTGGGTATGGCCGAGCCGGCACGGGAAATGCGTGCGACCACCACAACCTGATCAAAGGCGGATATTTTCATCTGCTGTGTCATCGCTGTACTGTCGTCCAATTCAAAGGTTAGCGGCAGGTCGCGCACCTGTTTGCGCAGGATTGCGAGAGGCATCTTTGGCCCTTCCGCTGCGCGTGCCAGCACGAATACCGTGTCATCCGGGCTGTATTTTCCTTTCAGCATCGCATCCAGCGTAACCTTGCCGGTGATGCGCTCTTTGCCTGCAGTGGCGGCCTGTGCGGAGGGTGCACTCTGTTCCCGCGTCGATACCTTGCCGCCTTTGGTGTGTGCCAGCAACTGGCGTGCTTCCGCAATACCGCCTTCGATGGCGCGTGCATCCTCGCTGTCCGGCTGCAATTGCGAACGCAGTCTCTCCCAGTGCTTGATGGCCACAGCAAAATCACCGCGCTCCATCGCGGCCGAGCCGGCCAATGCCAAGCTCTTCATGCTGTTCGGATCAAGCGCGAGTGCACGGTTGATATATTCGGTTGGTTTACCGCGCAAGGACTGGCCTTGCGCCATCGCCGCCGCATCAGCGTAGTCCGCCCATACCCACGCTTCGTCGGGAACCAGTTTCACCAGCTCCGCATAAACCTTGGCCGATTCGGCATAGCGCTCGGCTTCCATGTAACTGCGTGCAAGCATCACCAGCGAACCGGCATCGGTCGAATCAGCGGCGACTTTGCGTTCCAACTCAGTGACCGCATTCTCGGTGCGCGCCACACCGCCCATGTTGCTCGCACCCGCATGCGGGTTGGCTGGGGAAATCGCATTCGGTGTACCCACAGCCAGATAGACGCCAAGTGACAAGATGGCAAGCATGGCAGAGATGCCAATGGCCAGTATACGGAAGGGTTGCGCGCCGACGTCTGCTTTGATTTGCCCGCTACCAGCCACTTCTTCCAGCACCCTGCTTTCCAGTTCATGCTTTCCCTGCTGGAATAATTCCGGCTCAAGCAACCCATTTTTTAGATCGACATCCAACTCGGTCAACTGGTCGCGCAAAATTTGCAGATTGGCTGCATTGCGTTCCACAGTATTGTTGACTGCTCGCCCGCGCCACAACGGCAAGGCAACAAACAGTACGGCGGCGAGCAAAAGTGCCGCACAAATCAACCAGAACAGAATCATGATTTACCTTCTTCTTCGAGTAAGGTGGCTGCCCTCTGCACGGCTTCAGGCGTCAGTGAAGGCTCCGCCACTACCGCACTGCGGCGGCGCAACTGGAACAGCAGCACGCCAACACCCAGCAACAACAATATAAAAGGCCCGCCCCACAGAGGCATGGTCTCTTTATCAACCGGCGGGTCGAACAACACCGACTTGCCGAAGCGTTCTACCAGTAAGTCCATTATTTCCTGATCGCTCGCACCCGCGATCATCTTGTCACGCATGATTTGGCGCACATCGTTCGACCAATCTGAACGCGAGCTGGCGACGGTCTCGCTCTGGCATACCAGGCAGCGCACTTTTTCAGCGAGACTGATCATGCGGCGCTCGATCACAGGGTTGTCGGCCAGATCTCTGGCCTCGTCCGCGATCGCAAGAACAGGCAACACCAACAGTAGTACGGTGAAAAACCTTTTCATTTTTTCTTCAGCTCCTCAACCAGCGGCAGAATGCGTTCGCGCAGGTTCTTGGGGTTCACTGCACCGATCAGTTTGTCGCGGATGATGCCCTGTTTGTCGATGACATAGGTTTCGGGAACGCCATACACGCCGTAATCAAAGCCAATTTTGCCATCCGCATCAAAAACCGTCAGCATGTAGGGGTCGCCTGATTTGCGCAGGACCGCCTCACCCTCCTCGCGTTTGTCTTTGTAGTTCAAGCCCAGTATCGGCACGACGTTTTGTTGGGCCAAATCCATCAATACCGGGTGTTCATCCTTGCATGCGGTACACCACGATGCCCACACATTCAACAGCCAGACCTGGCCTTTCATATCTTGTGCGGAGAATTGTTTGTTCGGATCTTGCAAGAGCGGCAAGCTGAAAGCTGGTGCAGTCTTGCCAATCAATGGTGATGGGACTTCGCGCGGGTCCAAACTCAGTCCGACATATAAGAAACTGGATAGCACCAGAAATATCACCAATGGCAATATAAAACGCATCATGCTGTCTGCTCCTTCATTTGCCCTCCGCCAACCGGCTCGGTTTTTGATTTGCGAATGCGGATACGATAGCGCCGATCACTGACCGCCATGACACCGCCCAGTGCCATCAGCAGGCAACCCGCCCATATCCAGTCCACAAAAGGTTTGATGTAGATACGCACCGCCCACGCTTCACTGTCCGGGATTGGTTCACCCAGCGATACATACAGATCTCGCAACAAACCGGTCTCGATTGCCGCCTCGGTCATTGGCATGCCGGAGGCGTTGTAATTGCGCTTTTCGGGATGGAGTACCGTGACCAGTTTGCCGTCCAAGCTAACCGTAACACGCCCCTGGGCGGCAACATAGTTTGGCCCTTCCCTTTCTGTCACTCCGTCGAAGCGGAATACATAACCTCCCGCCGCCAGCGTGTCGCCCACATCCATGCGCACATCACGCTCGGTTTCGTAACCTTTGACCAGGGTGACCCCGATGATGAAGACCGCGATACCCAGATGCGCCAACTGCATGCCGTAATAACTGCGTGTGGGGACTTTCAAGCGCTGTAGTAGCGTGCCTTCTTTACCCATGCGCCGGTGCAGATCAAGCGCGCCAGTCGTGATGATCCATGCTGCCAGCAAAATGCCCAATGCAATCAGCGGGGTCCACTCGCCCATGATGAATGGCAAAACGAGAGCAATCACCATGCTTGACACCAGCGCCCAGCGCACACGCTGCCAGATATCAGGCAGACTCGCATGCTTCCAGCGCGCGACAGGGCCCAACCCCATCATCATCACCATCGGCACCATCAGCGGCACAAACACGGTATTGAAATAGGGCGGGCCGACGGACAGCTTGCCAAAACCCAGCGTATCCATGAACAAGGGGTAAAGCGTGCCCAGGAAAACCGAGGCACAAGCCACGGTCAGCAATACGTTATTGCTCAACAACATGGTTTCACGCGAGACCAGCTCAAACTTGCCGCCGAGTCCGATTTTGGGTGCACGCCAGGCGAACAGCAGCAGGGAGGCTCCGATCACCAGTACCAGAAACGACAGAATGAAAATACCGCGCTTGGGGTCGGTGGCAAACGCATGCACCGAGGTCAGCACCCNNGCGACAAAGAGAAAGCGGCAATAGCGAGCAGCACAGTCCAACTCTTGAAGGCTCCGCGCTTTTCAGTCACAGCCAGAGAATGAATCAGTGCGGTGCCCACCAGCCACGGCATGAAGGAAGCATTCTCCACCGGGTCCCAGAACCNNCCCAGAACCACCAGCCGCCCCAGCCCAGCTCGTAATATGCCCACCAGCTGCCGAGCGCGATGCCGAGGGTCATGAATACCCACGCCACCGTAGTCCACGGACGCGACCAGCGCGCCCAGGTCGAGTCCAGTTTGCCGCCCAGCAGGGCGGACAAGGCGAACGCAAATGCGACGGAGAACCCCACATAGCCCATGTATAGCATCGGCGGATGGATCACCAGACCGGGATCTTGCAGCAATGGGTTCAGATCACGGCCATCAAGCGCTGCCGGCAACAGGCGATCGAAGGGATTGGAGGTGAGCAACAGGAACAGCAGAAAACCAACGGAGACCAATCCCATCACCCCCAGCACCCGTGCCACCATTTCCAGTGGCAGGTGTTTGCTGAATTTTGCGACGGCGACCGTCCACAAAGTCAGGATAAACACCCACAGCAACAACGACCCCTCGTGTCCGCCCCACACCGCCGCCACGCGATACGGGACTGGCAATTGCGAATTGGAATGCTGTGCGACATACAGTACGGAAAAGTCGTTGGTGATAAAAGAATAGGTGAGACAGGCAAATGCGATTGCCACAAAAACGAATTGACCGGTGGCGAGGGTGCGGGCCGTACTCATCAGTACCATGTTGCCGCGCGCCGCACCGATAATTGGCAGGATGCCTTGTGTTAATGCGAGAAACAAGGCGATGACAAGCGCGAAATTACCAATTTCTGGAATCATGCTGTAGCTTCCTAAATTTATTTGGCCGCGGGATAAGTCGCGGATGGCGTTGTGCCCGATGATGATTTGGCCGCTTCCGCCTTGTTGATAGCATCCGATGCTTCCGGTGGCATGTAGTTCTCGTCATGTTTGGCCAACACTTCTTCGGCCATGAACACATTGTCACTATCGAGCTTGCCCTGCGCGACCACGCCCTTCCCCTCCTTGAACAGATCAGGCAGGATCCCCTTGTACACGACTGTCATTTCTCTGGCGGTATCGGTGATTCTGAAACGCACGGTCAATCCGTCACTGTCGCGTTTGACACTACCCTCCTCGACCATCCCGCCAATCCGAAAGCTGCGTCCCTGCGGTGCTTCATTGTGATAAACCTGAGTCGGCGTAAAGTACAAATTCACGTTATTCTTCAGCGCGAATAGCACCAATCCCACCGCAGCCGCCACCAGCCCCACGCCCAGCAATATCCAGGTCAGTCTTTTCTGTCTGGGTGTCATTCCGCATCTCCGCTTTCGTTCATCAATCGTAACTGGCGCACCGCCAATTTCCTTCTGTGTCTGACCGCGATAATTTCGATCAGAAACACCAGCAGGGTCACTCCATAGGATCCCCACACGTAGAGGGCATAGCCGTTCATGGCGAAGAATTCAGACCAGGTCATACCCGTTCCCCCTTCAGCTCCACCAGCTCTCTCACCCATTGCGTATTGGATTCCCGCTCCAGGATGATGCTGCGCACCCTGGAAAGAGCAATGGCAATGGCATATAGCCAGCAGGCGACCAGCATGATGAACATGGATTGCTGCATGGCAATGTGCATGCTGGTGCCGCTGAACTTGATGGTCGAACCCTGATGCAGGGTATTCCACCACTGTACCGAGTAATAAATGATCGGGACGTTGACCGAGCCAACGATGGCAAGCAAGGCGCTGGCGCGGTCCGCCCGGCGCGGGTCTTCGATGGATGCCTGTAAGGCGATGAAGCCCAGATACAGGAATAACAGGATTAGTTCGGAAGTCAGGCGTGCATCCCATACCCACCACGCGCCCCACATCGGCTTGCCCCACAAGGCGCCGGTCCACAACGAAATGAAGGCGAACAGCGCACCGGTCGGTGCCAGGGCGGAGGCCATCATGGCAGATAAACGCGTCTTGAAGATTAATCCCAGCGCGGCATAACCCGCCATGATGAGGTAGATGAACATTGACAGGATCGAGGCCGGCACATGAATGAAGATGATGCGGTATGCCTCACTCTGCACCGCATCGGTCGGTGCCACGAAAAATCCGATATAGAAACCGATACCGAACAGAACGACGGCGGGCCACACAAAAAATGGAATCAGTTTCCCGGCCAGGCCGTAAAAGGTGGAAGGTGCAGAATATTTAAACCAGTTGATCGCCAATCTTCATTACTCCATCGAAATACGCAAGGCTTGCGCCGCCACGAACGGCGAGAATACCAGGGCAAACAGTAAAAATGCCCCCAACAGCGCCAGATTGGAAACCGCATCAAGACCGCTGTTCACGGCCTCCACAGCACCCGTACCAAAAATCAATACCGGAATGGTCAGCGGCAACACCAGCAGCGACACCAGCACCCCGCCACCGCGCAAACCCAGAGTCAACGCTGCACCGACCGCTCCAATCATGCTCAACACCGGTGTGCCTAACAACAATGCCAGCATCAGTGTCCAGATTGCCGCCGCCGACATATCAAATTGCAAGCCCAATACCGGCGCAATCAATACCAGGGGCAAACCGGACAACATCCAATGTGCGACAATCTTGCCTAACACCATTACCGTCAGTGATTGCGGTGCCAGCATTATCTGTTCCAGTGTACCGTCCACATGGTCTGCCGAAAACATACGCGGCAACGAGAGCATGGAAGCAAGCAAAGCCGCGACCCATAACACCCCCCCGGCCATCTTGCGCAACATGTCAGCCTCGGGACCGACTCCCAGCGGAAACAAACTTGCGACCATCACGAAGAAGATCAGCGTGGTGAGCACATCCGCCCGCCGCCGCATCGCCAGCAACATATCGCGACGGATAACCAGCCACAGCAAATCGATCAGGGAAAGCCGGTTCATGCCAACACCAGATGCCGTATCTCCACACCCGCCACCTGCAGAAGTTGGTGGGTGGTAAAGATCGCCATGCCGCCTTTCGACAGGTGCTCGCCAATAAGTTCCTGCATGAGCTCAACTGCCCCCACATCCAATGCGGTCAATGGCTCATCGAGGATCCACAATTTTGCCTCTCCAACCAGCAGGCGGCTCAGGGCGACCCTGCGACGCTGACCCTGCGACAACACGCGCACCGGCAGATGTTCCCTGCGCCGCAAACCCATGCGTCGCAACGCCTCAAGTGCCACCGTTTCTGCCACTTCGACACCGGTAAGACCGGCGCCGATCTGCAGATTTTCCAGCGCACTCAATTCATCCTTGATCGCATTCGCATGGCCGAGGTAGCACATTTGCGAATGGAACAGATCATCCCACTCATGGATATCCCGCCCCGCCCAGCGCACGCTGCCCTGCACCGGCTGCACGAAACCGCACAAAGTGCGCAGCAGCGTGGTTTTACCCTTGCCATTCTCACCCTGCACGCGAATCAATTCACCGCTGGAAATGGCAAAACTCAAGTCTTCAAACAGCCGCTGTTCACCACGCTCACAGGCGAGGTCGCTTACTTCCAGTATTGGGTTGGACGGCATCAGTGAACAGGGGGAAAACATTCAAAATTCAACAGCGGCAGATTATATACGATAGCCATCGGCAGCGAGACTTGTCGATGGGATATAATCCGCGCCCGGTTCGCTGTTCCTCATCACCGGGTCAAGGATAAACATGGGATTTCTGGCAAATTCCTCGCATATAACGCCAAGCACGCACCGTTCAAGCGCAATGTCACCATCGAGGAAGTCGGCTGCCGTCTTCCTGTGTAGCGACCTCGCCAGCGGCATCACTGGAGAAATCACCTATGTGGATGGCGGCTTCAATACCACATCGCTGGATACGACCGAAGCCTGACACAAACTGCCGGGAAAAAATGCCGCTCGATGGGCGGCATTTTTATTTACCGTGCTCCGAATATTTATAGTTTTTCAGGCGCAGTAAAATTTTTGACTGTAATCTCGGCGCGCCCTTTTGCATCTTCCAGATAAGCATGTAGCAAAGCCTCGCCCGTCATCTGCCGGATCTGTTGCGCATAACTTTCCCGTTTCTGCTGATCGATGGCCTGCACCTCGTTCACCGCATCGATGCGCGCAATCAAATACCCCTGTTGCGGATCTTCCACGGCAACAAAGGCCGGCAACTTGACAACGTTTGCCGCAAAAACCAGGCGCGACAATTCAGGATTCAGCTCATTACGCTGCGCCCGCGTCACGCTTTGTGATTTACCCCATTGCAGAGATTTCTTCTCGCCGCGTTGCAATTGTGCCAGCATTGATGCGCCCTGCTTTGAGGCTGCTTGCAGGGCTGCTTGATTCTGCAATTGTTTACGAATCAGGTCGGCAACTTCCGGCAACGGGCGGATGCTGGACACGTGATATTCTTTTATCCGTGCAGCCATCAATGTGTTCGCAGCAACCTCGATCGCACTGGTGTTGCGCTTGTTCTTAACCGCATCCTCTGAGAACACAGCCTGCAATATTTTGGCATTCCATAATCCCGACGGTTGTTGGCCATGTGTCAGCCAAATCGGCCCCATTACTTTTGCACCAATCAGTTCCGCTGCCGGTTTCAGGCTGTCACTCTGTTCGTAGACGGCATTGCTGAACTGCTCGGCCAATTCGGCAAATCGATCATTGGCTCGTTGCAATTTGAGCGCCTGCACGATTTGTGCCTTCACCTCGGCCAACGGCTTGACTTTGCCGGGCTGGATACCGCTCAACTTGATGATGTGGAAACCGAAATCAGTCTGCACCAAACTACTGATCTCACCGGCCTTCAGCGAGAACACCATATCTTCGAACGGCTTCACCATCATGCCGCGAGCGAACATGCCCAGATCCCCCCCATTGGCGGCAGAACCAGTATCCTCCGAATGCTGTTTGGCCAGTGCGGCAAAGGTCGCCGGTTTCTGTTTGACTTGCTGCAGAATCGTCTCGGCCTTGCGCCGTGCCGATTCCTTGTCGGCATCTGCCGCATCTTTTGGCACACTGATCAGAATATGCGCCGCTTGGCGCTGTTCCGCCGTACCGAATTCATTGGCATGCTCCCGGTAATATTGTTCCACTTCGCTATCGGGCACTGCCATTTTGGCCGACAGGTCATCAACCGACAGCGTGATGTATTCGACCTCGGCACGCTCCGGGATATTGAATCTTTGTTGATTGGCTTCGTAGTAAGCCTTGATCTCGGCATCCCCAACGCTGATACCGCTTAGAAACGAGACCAGGTCGAGTTTGGCAACCGCAATGACCCGCTGCTGCTCATTCAGTCGGATCAGATTCTCAGCTGCCGCATCCGCCGCATAACCATTTTGTGCCAGCGCATCGGTCAGCTGCTGTGCCAAAACATCCTGGCGCACCCGGTACTCAAACAAGGCCGGACTCATCCCTTGAGTGCGCAAGGCGGTTTCATAGGTCACCTTGTCGAATCTGCCATCTTTCTGAAAGGCCGGCGCACTTGCAATGAGCCGGGCCATCTGCTCGTCACTCACCACCAGTCCTGCTTTTTTTGCCTCCTCCAGCAGCAAATGCTGGACAACAAGTCCCTGTAACACCGAATGTTTCATCTCTGCACTGTCGAAAATGGCGGGATCCAGATTTTCACCCAGAGTTTCGCGCAAACGTTGGCGCTGGCGAACCATCGCATCCTCGAATTCTGGCTGCCCGATTTTTGATCCGTTGACTGTCGCCAGCGACCCAATATCACCCGAATTCTGGTAGGAATCCAGTCCCCAAAGCGCAAACGGCAGGATGATAAGCACCAGCACGATCTGCACCAGTCGCTTTCTTTCTTGTACAAAATTAAACATAACAGCCCCGTGATTGAACGCCAAAATTACCGTGCCAGCCACATCGACTGGAAAACACGAATCCTAAAAATAAAAACGGCCCACAGCGTGATGTCTGCGAGCCATTATTGTTCCTGGTCGGGGCGAGAGGATTCGAACCTCCGACCACTTGCACCCCATGCAAGTACGCTACCAGGCTGCGCTACGCCCCGAGGGCGCGGATTATAGCAGAGCGCAGAAACCATGAAATTATTTTTGCTTTCACGCACGCAGAAAACACAGAATTTCATTCAACTCACGGCGCAATGTTGCGGGATCGACACGTGGTTTTGCAACCCGATCCTCCGCCCCCGAACCAATAAGACTGGTTTGCTCAAGGCGACTGCGCGCACCGCTGATGGTGAATCCTTCTTCATACAGCAAATGACGGATGCGGCGGATGAGCAGGACCTCGTGATGCTGGTAATAGCGCCGGTTGCCGCCGCGCTTAAGCGGTTTGAGTTGGGTAAACTCCTGCTCCCAATAGCGCAACACATGCGCCTTGACACCGCACAACGTACTCACCTCACCGATGGTGAAGTAACGCTTTGCCGGGATCACCGGCAAGTCTGCATCAGTTACGTGCGGTTCCATGATAGCTCTTCTCTACCATGCTCTTGAGTTTCTGGCTGGGGTGAAACGTCACCACGCGGCGCGCGGTGATGGGGATTTCTTCGCCGGTTTTTGGGTTGCGGCCGGGGCGCTGTGGTTTATCTCGCAATTGGAAATTACCGAATCCGGAGAGTTTGACACTTTCACCCTGCGCCAATTGCGCGCGAATCTCCTCAAAAAAAGCTTCCACCATGTCTTTTGCTTCGCGCTTATTCAAACCGACCTTATCGAACAACAAGTCGGCCAGTTCCGCCTTGGTTAGCGTTGTGGTCATGACTCCCCCCTTATTTGTGCACCAGTTTTCTGCAATGCGCCCACCACTCCGGCAATGCTCGGCTCGATTTCCGAATCAGTAAGTGTTTTTCGAGTATCTTGTAATAACACACGGAATGCAAGGCTTTTTCTCCCTTCGCCCACCCCCGGTCCACGATATAAATCGAACAAACAAATATCAACGACATAAGGTGCTTTGCAGGCTCGTATTGTATCCAGCAAAGACTGGACATTGACGCGTTCATCGACCACAACCGCAATATCCCGCCGCACCGGGGGAAAGCGCGAAATGTCATGCAGCCGGGGAACGCTGCCCTGCTGCAGGGCAGCCAACTCGATTTCGAACCACATCACCGACTGTGGCAGATCATTTTGTTGCTGCCATCGCGGGTGCAACTCACCGATCCAGCCGACTGGGAGTCCGTCCAAGAGGATGCGCGCAGAGCGCCCGGGATGGGAAGCTGGGTGTTGTGCTGCCTGCAAAATCACACTGTACGGTGCAAACAAGGCTTCGATATCGCCTTTTATATCGTAGAAGTCGATGTTGCGCGCGGTCATACCCCACTGCTCCGCAACAGCCCCGCCATAAGCCAGCCCGGCCAAATGATCGCGCTGAATGTAATTGCCCGCCTCGGTATTGAAACAACCACCAATCTCGAACAGGCGAACACGCGGCTGCTTGCGTGACAGATTGGTGCGCAAGCTAACCAGCAAGCCGCCCAGCAAGCTGCTGCGCATCACACTCATCTGACTGGCAATAGGATTTTTCAGGGTAATCGGCGTGGTATTGCCGTACAGGTCACGCTCCCATTCTGCCTCGACGAAAGCGTAGTTGATGGCTTCCTGATAATCGCGCAACACCATACTCCGGCGTATTTTTGCCAGTGGCCGCTCTGCCTCAACCAGCGACAACATGGTCATCCGTGCCCGGGGCGGCGCAGGCAGAATGTTGTCGTAGCCATGCACACGCGCAACTTCCTCAATCAGATCTTCTTCGATTCCAACGTCAAAGCGGTAACTGGGCGGAGTCACGGAGAATCCATCACCCTCCTGCTGCAATGCCATGCCCAGGCTGGACAGAATCTGTTCTAACTCACCGTTCTCCAGCGCCACACCCAACACCCGCTGAACGCGCGCGGTCCGCAATCTGACCGGGAAACGTACCGGCAATTCACCCCGCACTTCCGTCACCGCTCCTGCTTGCCCGCCGCAGATATCCAGAATCAATTGGGTGGCGCGATCCAGTGCGAGTTGTGTTGCCAAAAAATCCACCCCGCGTTCAAAACGATATGCAGAATCGGAACTAAAACCGATTCGACGCGATTTTCCGGCGATCACTGCCGGTGAAAAGAATGCGCTCTCCAGAAAAATATCGGTCGTTGCCTCATCCACCGCACTGTCAGTGCCGCCCATTACCCCGGCAAGCGCAACCGGGTGCTTGCCATCGGCGATCACCAGCATGTCACCCTGCAATTCAATCGTTTGTTCGTTCAGCAGCTTCAGGCTTTCTCCCTTGCGCGCAAAACGCACCTCAATGTCGCCCTGAAGCTTGTTCAGATCGAACGCATGCAGCGGTTGCCCCAGTTCCAGCAGGACATAATTGGTTACATCAACCAGGGCATTGATGCTCCTCAAGCCGCACCGTTGCAGACGCCGCAGCATCCAAGCGGGTGTCGCCGCCCTGGCGTTCACCCCGGAAATCACCCGTCCACTGTAACGCGGACACGCCACCGAAGCCGATACTTTGGCCTCAAGCTTGCGGCTTGTTGTCGGACTGAAAGTGGCTGCCGGAATGGCTTGCAAAGTTGCGCCTGTCAACGCCGCAACTTCACGCGCGATTCCTTGGATAGAAAGACAGTCACAGCGATTGGGTGTCAACTTGAGAGTGATGAGTTGATCATTCAGATCGAGATGTTCACGAATACTTTGCCCAACCACGGCATCGCTCGCCAGTTCCATCAATCCGTCACTTTCTGCCGACAAACCGAGCTCTTCGGCCGAGCACATCATGCCAAAGGAGGCGATACCGCGCACCTTGGCCTGCTTGATCTCGATGCCGGGCAGTTTGGCGCCAACCAGAGCGCAAGGCGCCTTCATCCCGATGCTCACATTCTGCGCGCCGCACACGATGGTCAATGATTCAGCCTGGCCAACGTTCACCGTCAACACATTCAGGCGATCCGCATCGGGATGCTTTTCTTTGCCCAAAACCTCAGCCACCACAACCTTGTCGAAAGCGGGAGCGACCGCAACCATTCCCTCCACTTCCAGCCCGGCCATGGTCAACAGGTGCGACAGCTCCACGCTGGTCAGAGATGGGTTAACGAGGGTACGCAGCCAGGATTCTGAAAATTGCATAATCAGTTGAACTGTTTAAGGAATTGCAGATCGTTCTCGAAGAACAATCTGAGATCGTTCACGCCATAGCGCAACATGGCCAGACGCTCCACACCCATGCCGAAGGCGAAACCGATATATTTCTCGCTGTCGATACCAACATGCTTGAGCACGTTCGGATGCACCATGCCGCAACCGCCGATCTCCAACCAACCGCCTTTCCAGCTCATATCCATCTCGGCCGAAGGTTCGGTGAACGGAAAGAACGAAGGGCGGAAACGCACCTGCATATCTTCGGTCTCGAAATAATTCTGCAGGAAATCGGCAATCACACCCTTCAGATCGGCAAAGCTCACACGCTCACCAACCCACAGACCTTCCACCTGATGGAACATCGGCGAATGGGTGGCATCCGAGTCCACACGATAAACGCGTCCCGGCGCGATGATGCGGATGTCCGGCATCGTCTCCAGATGCTTGTACTTCTCCATGTGCGCTTGCATGTAGCGGATCTGAATCGGCGATGTGTGCGTACGCAGCACATGCTGCTCGTCAATATAGAAAGTGTCGTGCATGGCACGCGCCGGATGATCGGCGGGAATATTCAGTGCGGTAAAATTATAAAAATCATTTTCGATCTCCGGACCCTCCGCCACCGCAAACCCGATCGAGTGAAACAGGATTTCGATGCGCTCCAACGTGCGGGTGACCGGATGCAAGCCGCCCACACCCGTGCCACGCCCAGGCAACGTCACATCCAGCGCCTCTGCCGCCAGTCTGGATTGCAACGCTTGTTGTTGAATGGCATCGCGCCGCGCTTGCAGCGCCGCTTCAATCTGTTGTTTAGCCTGATTGATGCGCGCTCCTGCCGCCGGGCGCTCATCGGCAGAGAGTTTGCCCAAACCCTTTAACAGAC
Source organism: Gallionellaceae bacterium UBA6222 (assembly GCA_002421915.1). GTDB lineage: Bacteria > Pseudomonadota > Gammaproteobacteria > Burkholderiales > Gallionellaceae > Sideroxyarcus. The sequence goes on along the minus strand of DISA01000057.1, from coordinate 10,488 downwards.
CGGTCAGACTGCCTTCCTTGCCGAGATAATGGGCCTTGATATTTTCCAGTTCTGCCGCGTCGACTATTGCAGCAAAACTATTCAGCGCATCATCGAGAATTGTTTGAAGTTCTTGCATCGTTTAATTATTCGGTTATGAAACAAAAAAGGAGGCATGAAGCCTCCTTTTTTGTATTGCGCCAAAATTACGCGCCGAGGCTGGCTTTGGCTTGTCCGACGATCTGCGTGAATGCAGCCTTGTCGAACACGGCCAGGTCAGCCAGCACCTTGCGATCGATATCGATCGCCGCCTTCTTTAGGCCGTTCATGAATACGCTATAGCTCAAACCCTGTTCACGAGCAGCCGCGTTGATCCGCGCAATCCACAAAGTACGGAACTGACGCTTCTTCTGACGACGGTCACGATAGGCATATTGACCCGCCTTCATCACCGCCTCCTTGGCGATGCGATAGACGCTATTGCGGCGACCACGGTAACCCTTGGCCTTGTCCAGAACTTTCTTGTGGCGCGCGCGCGCCGTTACACCACGTTTAACTCTTGCCATGTCAATAACTCCTTATGCGTAGGGCATCATGGCGCGAACGGACGCCGTGTTGGTTGCGTGAACTTCGGTCGAACCACGCAACTGGCGCTTGCACTTGGTGGTTTTCTTGGTGAGGATGTGGCGCTTGAACGCTTGTGCGCGCTTGATGCTGCCACCCGCGCGAACGACAAAACGCTTCTTCGCGCCGCTTTTGGTTTTCATCTTTGGCATAACGACTCCGTTTATTGGATGACACCGGGAGGTCTCTGACAGAAACACTTAAAACCCGAAATCACTTGTCCGGGGCACTTTTTACCACCACCGCAACGGCAGCCCCTTGCTCCGTTGCAATGCAAACTTATTTGCGTTTGGGTCCGATCACCATCACCATCTGACGGCCTTCCATTTTCGGAAATTGCTCGACCGCGCCGTGTTCGGTGAGGTCTGCACGAATCCGTTCGATCAGGCGCATGCCGATTTCCTGATGCGCCATTTCGCGCCCGCGAAAGCGCAATGTCACCTTGGTCTTGTCGCCGTCTGCCAGGAAACGGATCAGGTTGCGCAACTTGATGTTGTAGTCCCCTTCATCGGTACCTGGCCGGAACTTGATTTCCTTGACCTGAACCTGTTTTTGCTTGAGCTTGGCCTCATGCTGTTTCTTGCTTTCGGCATATTTGAATTTGCCAAAATCCATGATGCGACAGACCGGCGGTTCCGCCATCGGCGCAATTTCAACCAGATCCAGTTCCGCCTCGTCCGCCATGCGCAGGGCTTCCGCCACTGTCACAACGCCAACCTGCTCTCCTTCCGCGCCGACGAGCCGCACCTGTGGTGCCGTTATCTGCTCGTTCAGTCGCTGCGACTTATCCTGTGCTATTGCAATTTCTCCATTAAAAAATTAAACCGCGCTCACCGCATGCAGCTCGGCATTCAGACGCTGTAACAGCGCTTCCACCGACAGCTGCCCAAGGTCTTCACCTTGGCGGGTTCGCACGGCAACGAGGCCGGCAGCCGTTTCCTTATCGCCGACAATCAACTGGTAAGGCAACTTCTGCAAGCTATGTTCCCGGATTTTATAGGTAATCTTCTCGTTGCGCAAATCTGTTTGCACGCGGAAACCGGAGGTTCGCAATATCTCCGCCACTTTCCCGGCATATTCTTCCTGCGCCTGTGAGATGTTCATCACCACGATCTGCACCGGAGCCAGCCACAAAGGCAGCGCCCCGGCATGGTTTTCCACCAGAATGCCGATGAACCGCTCGAGCGAGCCCAATATCGCCCGGTGCAGCATCACCGGCACCTTGCGCGTATTGTCCTCATCGACGAATTCGGCGCCCAGTCGGCCCGGCATTGAGAAGTCCACCTGGATGGTGCCGCACTGCCAGGAGCGACCAATGGCATCCTTGATGTGGAATTCGATCTTCGGACCGTAGAACGCCCCCTCACCCGGCAATTCGACCCAAGTCATGCGGGAAGCGCGCAATGCAGCGCGCAAAGCTTCTTCGGATTTATCCCAGATTTCGTCTGATCCAACCCGGTTTTCCGGGCGCAGCGCCAGCTTAACCACCACATCATTGAAACCGAAATCCTTGTATACCTTGAGCACCAGCGCGTTGAATGCGGTGACTTCGGATTCGATCTGTGCTTCGGTACAAAAGATATGGCCATCGTCCTGCACGAAACCGCGCACGCGCAGTAAACCATGCAAACCGCCGGACGGCTCGTTGCGATGGCAGGAACCGAATTCGCCATAGCGCAATGGCAGCTCGCGGTAGGAGCGCAGGTCGGCGTTGAACACCTGCACATGACCGGGGCAGTTCATCGGCTTGATCGCGTAGTCGTGTTTTTCCGACTCGGTGGTGAACATATTGGTCTTGTAATGTTCCCAGTGGCCGGATTTTTCCCAGAGGACACGGTCGATGATCTGCGGGCAGCGCACTTCCTGGTAGCCGTTATCCAGGTACACCCGGCGCATGTACTGTTCGATCACCTGCCACACGGCCCAGCCCTTGGGGTGCCAGAACACCATGCCAGGTGCCTCATCCTGCATGTGGAACAGATCTAGCTGTCTTCCCAGCTTGCGATGGTCACGCTTCTCCGCTTCTTCCAGACGGTGCAAATAGGCATCCAGATCTTCTTTTTTGGCCCAAGCCGTACCGTAGATGCGTTGCAACATCTCATTCTTCGAATCACCGCGCCAATAAGCACCCGCCACCTTCATCAGCTTGAACACTTTGAGTTTGCCGGTCGAAGGCACGTGCGGGCCACGACAGAGGTCGGTGAATTCGCCTTCGCTGTACAACGAGACTTCCTGATTGACCGGAATGGACTCGATGATCTCAGCCTTGTATTTTTCGCCGATAGAGTTGAAGTAGGCGACCGCCCCGTCGCGCGGCAAAACACGCCGCGTCACCGGCAGATCGAGCTTTGCCAGCTCTGCCATCCGTTTTTCGATGGCTGTCAGATCTTCCGGCGTAAAGGGGCGCGAATAGGCAAAGTCATAAAAAAAACCGTCCTCGATCACCGGACCGATGGTTACTTGTGCCTCTGGAAACAGCTCTTTCACCGCATAAGCCAGCAAGTGTGCAGCAGAATGGCGGATCAGGTCGACACCATCCGCATCCTTGTCGGTCACGATGGCCAGCTTGGCATCGGTAGCAATCAGATGCGAGGTATCCACCAATACCCCGTCTACTCTGCCAGCCAGTGCAGCACGCGCCAGTCCGGTGCCGATACTCTGCGCGACCTCGGCTACAGTCACAGGGTTGGGGAAGCTACGTTGCGAACCATCCGGCAAGGTAATGACAGGCATTTTATCCACTCGGCAAAAATACAAATGCGGCAACCGCCGCACTTTAAATTAAATCCGGCACACCCCGCGCCGAACGCCGCGCAGTATAGCGCAAGTCACCCCGCCATGCCGAGGTAGGCGATCAGCGCATCCAGCGCAAACACGAACAGCAGACTTTGCAGCACGGCCTTGATCGCGACCTTGGGCACTTCGGTCACCGAGGTTTTGGCCTGCATGCCGTTGTAGCAAGAGATAGAGGAGATGGCAAGACCGAACAAACAACCTTTAAAGGCGACAACGGCAAACTCGGACAGCTTCACAGTTTGCAGAAAACGGCCGACCTGATCGAGGTAAGCGACATTCTGAAACATGGCGCTAATCGCCAACCCGCCGCCGATGGCAACAACCTGAAAATAGATAGTCAGCGCGAGAACCGCAAGGGTCACCCCGGCGATGCGCGGCACCAGCAGATAATCCTGCGGCGGAATACCCATGCGAACAAGACTGGTCATTTCCTGGCGCGTCTTCATCAGCGCCAGCTCGGATGCGATGGCGGCACTGCTGCGGGCGATGATGATAATGGCGGCAAACAGGGGGCCGATCTCCCGCACCACGGTCCAGATCAGAATTTTCACCGTCAATTCGCTGTCACCACCGACCAACGAGGTGATCTGGGTAATGACAAGGGCGCCGCTCAATAATCCAAACACGGCGACGATGGCCAGAGCCTCGACACCGGTGAAGAATAGCTGGCGCTGAAAAACCGCATTAACCGGGGGAATGCGCAACACGTGCAGATGGGTGAACGCGTACCACAACAGTTGCAGTGCGCCAAATACTGTCTGCCGCACCTGCGTCATCTTTAACCATGCGGCCAGTTTTATCCAGAACACATGCATTATTTGGCAGCCAGAACAGGGGGGACCCAGCCATAGACATGCAGCATGTTGCCATTGACTGCCTGTTCACCGCAGTCGTTCAAGCCGCCGGTGCTCTCCACTATTTTGGCGACGGCCGCAGAACATAGCACGGGGTAGTTCAGGGGCATGCTCAAAGTGGCCAGCTGGATGGTTAGCTTCACCACATCGCCGATGACGGTGTATTCACACCGCACTGCTGAACCGATATGGCCGATAACAACTTCACCAGCGTGCAATGCAATGCCGATCTCAATCGGCGCAATGTCCTGCTCACGCAAGTGCACATTGACCTGACGCAGACGCAACAGCATCTCTTGTGCCGCTTCGAGTGCGTTCTTTTCCGGACACTCCAATGCCTGAGGTGCACCAAAAAATGCCAGCACTCCGTCGCCAATAAATTGGTCTAGTACCCCACGGTGCTGGTGGATGGCCACGGTCATTTCGGAGAAATAATCATTGAGCAAAGCGACCACCTCCTGCGCTGGCCGATTTTCACTGCGCTCGTTGAAACCATGTATATTCGCAAACAGGATACACAGGCGGACGCGCGTTCCTTCGACACCGGACTGAACGTTGCCCGCAACGATTTCCTGCAACACATCGTGCCCCACATACTTGCCGAATGCGCCGCGCAGCCAGTTGCGTTGCCGCATTTGCAGCATTCCTTCATAGAGCAACCGCGCGATAAAGGCAAACAAGGCAGAAAACAGTATGCCGCCAACCGGCAGATACCACCCCCGCCCCAGTAGCCAGATCGAGAGCGACAGCAGAAAAAACGGAAAAGCGACCAGCGCAACGAGTTTGAGCCAGCCAATACGCCCAAACCAGAACAGCGCGGCAAGCAATGTCAGGCATAGCAAAGTGTAAGGACTCAAGACCTGGATCAATCCATGGTTCAGCATCGAACGCAAAATCTGCGCCTGCATCAGCACGGCTGGAACAAGGCGATTTGACGGCTCATCTGCCGCCAGCGCAACCGGGGTGTATATCCTCTCGCCGAACGGCGCCACCACCCCAAGCAACACCGGCTTGTCACCGAAAGTGTGTGCCAGTTGTGCAGCATCACCCCGTGCCTGCCATTCCAACACCTTCAGAAATGGGGTGTACTCGAGCGGTTTGCCCGCACCAAAATCCACCAAGCCAGTCCCGGGATCTTTATCCCCCAGATATGCAGCCATCTTCTCGACCAGAGTCGAACCCTGCGCATTCACAGTACACAGATTGGGATCGAAGCGACGCACGATGCCGTCCGCATCGGGACACACCACCACCGATGCTAATGCCTCAACTCCGCTAATCGTGAGATAGGACTGATGCACCGGGCGGAAAGCGCCGCTATCATCAGGCATCTGCGCCAACACCAGTGGAGCCTGTGCATGCATCGCCTGCAACCCCTGCAACAGGGGTTGGTCGTAATCAGGAATGAGGAATTGATATGAGTGTTGCGGCAAAGCGATATCCAGCCCAAGCACGGCAGGTTTGGCGTTTGCCATCGCCTGCAAAAATTTTCCCAGATGCGGATGCCATAGCTCGAAGGGTTCCTGCAGCACCTTGAAAGCCGCCGCATCAATACCCACGATAGCCACATCGTGCTGCAGCGGTCGGGCATCGTATCGGTGCAGCAGGCTGAACTGACGATCCAGCACCTTGTGGCTCAATCTTTCGCCCGCCCTGGAGAAGTGCAGCGCCAATGCAAACACCAGACAGATGCATAGTCCCAGCAACATGCTGGCTTTGCGATCGATTACCCAGCGCATGGTCGTCATGGTCAGTTCACTTCACTGACGCGGCAGCGATACGTGCTGCCCGCTGGCGGAATTGTCCCGCCTGTTCGTCTTGCCCCAATCGCTCGTGTGCCTGCGCCAACAGCAATAGGTCTTGGTGAATTTTTTCTGGCAAACCCAGTGATTTATCGATATTTAGCGCAGCTTGTGCCAAGCGTAGCGCATCGCCCGGCGCATTCATCATCAATCTGGCTGATGCCTGCAGGCGCAAAGCATTGGCCTGTTCGAGCGGGACATCACGATTCGCAGCCAGCGCACGATCGCTCCAGAACAACGCCTGCTCGCCATCATTCATGCGCAAGGCGATGCCGGCGCGCACATTCGCAATCACACCCGACAATTTACAGTCCGGCCCACACCAGTCTGCAGCCTTACCCGCCCAAATCGCAGCCGCCACCGCGTCTTTCTCCTGCAGACGCAACAAGGCTTTTTGCACTGCCGCTTCCGCCAGATGCATGGGTGCATAGTGCAACGCTTGGTCATTCAGCAATTGGTCAAGCAATTGCTCCGCCTGCGCAGTCTTGCCCGATACCTGATTCACTTTGGCGAGATTGAGGGTGTTGATGGCAATGCCATCAACATATTCAATGGCAATATCCAGTTGCAAGGCCTGCCCGTACAGTGTGACGGCACGCTGATATTGGCCTTGGCGGAAGGCGTGCTGGGCGCGCTGGTTAAATTCGGCGGCCTGTACCAGTCGCACACTGCGCGGTTCCTGCACATGACCGCATGCCGCCAGCAAAACAACACTGCTTAATAGCATCCAGACTGAACACCGGTGACTCATATTCACGGTTTCTCCGGAGCAACGTAGCCATCCACCGGCAACATCTGTTCTTCGATTTTGGGCAGCATCCGATTGAGCGGCCAGGATTTCTGCACACTATCCAGCGTTTCCTGCCCCTCCTGCACCAGTGTATTGACGTTATCTACCAACAACGGGATTCCCCCGGCAGAATTCTGGGAAACCTGTTTGATGATATTCGTCACCTCCTGCACATTAGCCAGTGTCGCATCCGTTTTCTCCACCAGTTGCGGAATAGCCTTGCCCAATGTCCCCAGACTCGAATTGGCATGATCCAACGCCTGATCGAGCTTCAAATACACACCATCGAGCTTCTGATTCCCGCTCACCCCCAACCGCGTGAGTTGATCCACCATCTCACGCGTGGCGGCCGTGACCTGATTCAGGTTTTTGAGTGTTTGCTGGACATCCCCATCAGGCTTGTTGATGGTGGCCGTGAATTGGCGCATGTCGTTCAGAATCGGCTGCAACTGCGAGGCTAGGCTTTCCATGACCGCACCAGCATCCTGCCCGCGCTCAAACTCCAGTACACTGTCCTGTGTCACTTGGTGCACCTGGGTTGACCCTGGGATGATTTCCACGACACTTTCTCCAACCAAGGCTTCCTTTATCAGCCGCGCTTTGGCATCCTGCCCGATCAGATGGAGGTATTCATCATTCAACGACACCCTGACCCGCACGGTCGCATTGGGTTCCATGCTAATTTCCTGCACGCTGCCCACCTTGAAACCGACAAATTTGACCGCCATGCCCTTACTCAACCCTTGTGCATTGGAGGTAAAGAAATAAACCGATGTGCTGCGACTGAAATAATCCTGCTTCATGCCAATCATCAATAGCACCAGCAACATCAGACCCAGCGCACCCAGCATGAAACGCTGCGTACGTTTTTCGATGTTGAGCAACTTCTGGCTGTAGATGGGTAGCTTCATAGTGGATGTGTAATTAAAGCTGGATCACAAGTTGCTTCGGATTATCTTTATCGCGATATTCCTCAAAACTAACTAGCACTGACGTTCTAAAGGGGAAGTATAAGCGGAATACACGGTCGAATTTGGTCATCCCCACCAATTCCTTGCGTGACAACCCCTCGTTAAGCGTATCGTAAATGATTAACTCGGGACTCATCAACATGGCACGCACAAATCCAACCAAGCGTTTTTCCAGCAGCGAGAGTTGTTCGGGTTGCTTAAGAAGCAAATTGGATACGGCAGATTCATCTGCCAGACCACACTGAAGCAGCAAACTGACCACATTATCTTCCGGTGTTCCGGCAAGCTCGATCGCATGATACTGCACTGGCAAAATGATGTTTTCCCACACTTGCAGGTTGCTGATCAAGCCGCCATTGTGCGGCACGATGATCACACCGGGTTGACTCCCGAGATTTTCAAGCAAGGCCACACGCTGCGATTCGGAGCGAACGACAAGGCAATAGGAGTACCCCGATTGCAGCAAGGCTTGGGTACCTTCTTCTCCATGTAGACTCAAGGTGAACATAACATTTCTCGGATGCGCATGAGGTTCTGAAAATTGGCGGCCGTTATCGTGCTTGGATTGGAAACGTTCATCCTATTTAAGGTGCAGTGCAGCCGGACAACGTATCAAAATTGACCGACTTGGGCGGACAACACAGGCAGTCTTCACTCTACCGCGTCGATACCGTGTTGTTTGAGTTTTTTCCACAATGTAGTACGCGACATACCGAGCCTTCTGGCCGCCTCCGCCTTGTTGCCGCCCGCTTCTTTCAGCGCCTGCATCAGGGCCTCCTGCTCCCTTCCCTTTTGCGCTACCGGCGGCCGATAGTAGCGATGCATGACTGCCGCAATGGAAGGTGGAGTCGCTACCCGATCGTTTTGAACATTATCAAACTGGATGGCCCGCCTACCTCCCCCGCTGATTTCCGGTGGCAGGTGACGCGCCTGAATGGACGTGCCGTCCGCATGTACTGCGGCATATTCCAGAGCATTGCCGAGTTCGCGCACGTTTCCCGGCCAATTATAGGAGGTCAGCAAATCAAGCGCTTCAGCCGAGAGCCGCAGATCACGCTCGGGGAACCGTTTGAGTATGTTGGCAAGCATGGAGTTGACCAGCAATGGAATGTCTTCCGGATGTTCGTGCAGTGCGGGGAGGTGCAAGGGAAGAACGCGCAGACGGTAATAAAGGTCGGCACGGAATTCGCCCCGGCTCACCATGGCGGGCAAATCGCGGTGGGTGGCTGCAATGACCCGCACATCCACCTTGCGGGTCTGATTTTCACCCAGTCGCTCGATTTCATGCTCCTGCAGGACGCGCAGCAGTTTTACCTGAACACTCAAGGGCACTTCACCGATTTCATCGAGCAACAGGGTGCCACCGTCCGCCGCTTCAAAACGGCCTTCCCGCGCAGCAGTTGCACCGGTGAACGCACCTTTGGCATGGCCAAACAACTCGGCTTCAAGCAGATGTTCCGGGAATGCGGCGCAGTGCACCCGCACGTATGGACCCTTGGCGCGGCTCGAGTTGTCGTGCAATGCCCGCGCAACCAGTTCCTTGCCCGTGCCACTCTCGCCAGTAACCAGAACGCTGGCTTCGCTGGCTGCCGCCCGCAGTATCTGGCGAAACAGTTCCTGCATCGGCGCACTGTTGCCTACCAAGCCACCCAAATGCATCTTGTTGCTGGCTTCTTCCTCCAGTTCCACTTCATGACTACGGTCGCGCAGAACAACGGCGCAATGTGCCAGGGGTTCGTCGGCAGGCAGCAACAATGCCCACATGCGCAATGGAATCAACCTCCCATCCGGACGCTGCACGACCAGATCCTGCACCTTCTTGCTTCTTTTTCTGCTCATCATGAGCGTGCATTCTCCGACCTTCTCGCAGTTCCGCGCACACGAGGTACCCTTGAACAGAGTGGGACAGAGCTTGTTCAGGATCGTATCGTGGTTCTGCCCCAACATGCGGCTGGCCGCTTCATTAATTGCAACGACATGCCGCGCCTGGTCAAGAAAAAGAATTCCCTCTTCCAAATTGTCGAGGAATTGCCTCAAGCCGGATAAAGTAATCATGTATGCGTACCCTTTATAAAACCGTTAACAGTGGACGTAATGTTAACGCTATGTCTTAACACTGTCAACACTCCAGTAAAATCAATTAAATCCCAATCACTTGATTTGTATTGAATAATAATTCTGGCACGGTTACTGCTTATACCCTCACATAGGTGATCATTCTGTATCGCCTCAACAGAGACAAGGAGTAACGATCATGAAACTGAATAAATTTGCTTTGACCCTGACTGCCGCAGCTTTGCTGCCCACCTTTGCTTTTGCCGGCACTGATCAAGTGGCCGCCAGCTTCGAACGCGATCTGCAACGCGGCACAAACATCGAATCGGTTGCAGTTGCCAAGGCCGGAACGATCGACCCGCTGGTGTATGCGATTGATGTTGCGCTGAATGGTCATTCCGACCAAGTCTTGGCCAGCTTCGAGCGTGACCTGTACCGTGTGCCGACCCTGTCGCCCGCCACGCTGGTCGCTCAGGTTGCCGATCCGCTGGTGAGTGCGATCAATGTCGCTTTGAATGGTTCATCCAATGTGGCAGTTGCCAAGGCCGAGACGATCGATCCGCTGGTGTATGCGATTGATGTTGCGCTGAACGGTCATTCCGATCAGGTTTTGGCCA
>DISA01000071.1 GCA_002421915.1 Gallionellaceae bacterium UBA6222 | reverse complement strand
ATTTGCTCGCGGAAATCGTGCCCCCACGCAATGACTGGCGGATCTTGCGCGGACTCGCCCAGCAGCAGATCGCGGATGGCATCTGCAATGGCCTGCACGCCGATGGCGGCCACTTGCTGCGCAGGTGCTGCGTGCGTCATGCGCGTGGCGATGGGCGCGCTATCGACTGCTTGCATGTCCCCATCGGCATCCACCAGCCAAGCGTACCCTGCGAACGCTAGTGTGGCAGCAGCAGTCTGTGATGTGCTGATCGCCACGGCGACAAGATCGCCTGAATCTAGCTCGAAAACAGCCTGCGGCGTGATCCCATCCAGTCCGGGCAAAAGTGGAGTATCAGCGAGCGTGGTCATACGTCTGGAATGCTCTTAAGGTTGTGGTGAAGGATGTAAGCCGTCTCTGTATCGCCAGCCCAAAAACAGCGGTCACCGACGGTGATGTGCTGCACGTCAATAGCGCCGGCNNCACCACGCACGCCCTGCGCACACCGCCAGCGCCACGGACTGCAAGCGCGCGGCCCAGCGTTTCAGGTGCGGGTAGATAGCCCTTATCTGTCGGGATGGGCGCGGTCTCACTGCACGTCAGCACGGCATCGTCGGCATACATGCGTACCCCCGGCACGCGCATGCGCGCGCTGTACGTCACCACGCCGAAGACCTCGCTTCCTGTCTCTGGGTCACACAGCAGCAGCTCATCACCCACCACAACACTACCGGCGCGCACAGGCCCGGCGCGGGTGATGACCCATGCGCGCACGCTCACGCAATTGCCACCCCCACCACCGCCCCCGCCACCCGGTGTGCTGCCGCCACCGCTGCCGCTGCCGCTGGCCGGATAGACCACTTTGACTTGCCCCACTAGCACCTTGCTATCGCTGGTGTAGGTCACCGTGGGGTCAGTGCTGGCGTACAGCGTGCATGCGCCCGCCAGCAAGCCGGGATCGTCGTAGTAGAGGAAGTAAGTGACGCTAGTCCCGTTGGTGCCCGTCACCCCCACGCTGCTTGCGTCGTATGCATAGCTACGTGAGCCGATGGCAAACGTTCCGGCGGTGACGCTGATCGTCGCCGTAGCCGGTGTGCCCGCTGCTGCGGTGTATGTGATCGCCGCGCCAGTCTTCCAAGCGCTACCGTAGTTGAGCTGAAAGCCGCCAAATTTTGTATCGCCGTTTTCGGCGATGAACACATCCGCCGTGGCGCGCGTCGCGCTGGCATCTGCAACCGGGTTGCCATAGCTCAAGATCATGCGCTTGCCGGACGGGTCAGCGCCAAAGCCCGGCCCAAGCTTCATCTCCTTGCTTCCCTTGCGCGATGACAGCACGCCAGCCTGCCACGTCAACGCATCCGCGCCGCTCGGCGCACGCACTTGAAATACATCGGCGGCCACCGCAAACGCGGTGCTGCGTCCATCGCTTGCCAGTGTGATACCGCTGATATAGCCGTCCACATTGAAGCTCACATCCCACTTCGCCCACGCGGTCACCGGCCCGGTGTTGTAGGCCGATGGCGCGGCCTGTGCAGGCGTTGCGCGCTCGATCATGGGCTCCATCAAAAACGCACGCGGGTTTGCGTTTGTGTTGGTCTTTGTGCGGAAGAAAAAGTCCAAAAAACGCGCGGTTGAAGCGGTTGTAATCTTGGTACTGACCGGCTGCCAATTGGCGCGATTCGTGCCGCCCGCCTTGCCAGTGTTACCCGTCAACCCGGCCACTTGCCCAAGAGACACCCCGGCAGCATCGAAAGCCTCGACGCCAAGCAGAGCCTCGGCAAAGCCGGACATGCCAATCATGCCGCTGATGTAGTAGTCCGTGGACGGCAGTACCGCGATGCGGTCTTGATAGACCGCCATGTACTTATCCGCCGCCGGGGTGCCGTTGTAGCGGATTTCGTAGTAGTTGGTGCCTGCAACTTGATAGCCCGCACCCTCAAGATTGCGGCCATACAAATAGTTTGGATCGCTGTGCGAGTTCCACGTCAGCACGCACCAAAACTTGCTATCAATCGCAAGGCTTGGATTGAGCCATAAATTGACGCCGAACACGCCCTCCTGCACAGATACGCGCGCTTCCAAAGTCTGCACAGCAGACACTGACGCCTTGCCGATGCTGATCGCAGAAACAGCTTGCTCGACAGACTGCCCGTCCAGCAGTACAACGTCGGATGCTGATATGCCCGCGCCATAGAAGTTGTCGAAAAGACCGTACAGCAATCCGCTCGGGATTGTGTATGCAGATGCCCCGCTGTTTTTGATCCAGAGCGTGCAAATGACGCGGATATAAACGCACCCAGATGGCACCGTGCGCGCATTAAGCTCAGCCGGTACAAATGTATTGTTTGGCACAGGGCATGTGCTTACTTCCCTCGGCGGCATTTCAGCGCCGGTGCTGTCGTAATACGCGACCGATACGCGCTGCCCCACCGTCACGCCTGCGCCTGGCGACGCCGTGTTGTATGTGCGTACCGCAGATCGGAGTGAGTATTTTTGCCCTGCCGCAACATAAATCGGGGTAGAAAATGCCTCAATCGCCTTTTCAAGGCCGTCGTTTGGCACAACGCCACCGGCTGCGAGTGACAGGTTAAGCGAGTATTTCCCGCTACTTACAAATGCCGATTGGGATGTGAGCGCTGAATTGAATAATGTCGACCCCGATGTGCCCGTGCTTACAGTGCCCACTTGCCAGCCATCGGCCAGCGCAGCACCCAGTACTGCTTTCGGCCCATCACCAGATGTGACCGTCGGCGCATTGGATTCGTTGAACTCAAAATTTGGGTTCGAAACGAAATTGACACCAACACCGACGGTGGGGAGCGGCCCAGTCAACCCATCTTGCAGTGTGTATGCCGCTGTCCCAAGGTTATCGCCAACGATGTGGGTATATGCCGTTACATCGCTTAGCGATTGCTCGCCGGCACTATATGTGTTGAACGATGTGAATTTGAAATACAGCGGGCTCCCAAGCATCGATAGCGGCAGCGAATCAGACTTGCCAAGCGCGTCATCAAGACGGACGAACCGCGCCCCGCTTGCCTTCACGCCGTCTGGCGTCTGATATGCACCACGCACTCCAAGCGCAAGCGTGTACGCATTCGGCGCTGTCAGCGTTGCAGTGGTGTGGGCGACAAGCTCACCACCAATCCAGCAAAGCGTCGCAAGTGACCTTGCATCATCACTAGAGCCGGACAAAATTTGACCACCCTTGCCATCCAATTGCAC
>DISA01000040.1:9554-10865 GCA_002421915.1 Gallionellaceae bacterium UBA6222 | reverse complement strand
TCCAGCGCCCACACTTCCATCTCACCGAAGCGTTGTCCACCAAACTGTGCCTTGCCGCCCAACGGCTGTTGCGTAACCAGACTGTACGGGCCGGTAGAACGCGCGTGCATCTTGTCATCGACCAGATGGTGCAATTTCAGCACGTGCATATAACCCACGGTGACCTTGCGATCAAAGGCATCGCCGGTGCGTCCGTCGTACAACTGAATCTGCCCGGAAACCGGCAAATCGGCCAGTGCCAGCAATTCCTTGATTTCCTCCTCGCTGGCGCCGTCGAATACCGGCGTGGCAAACGGTACGCCCGCGCGCAGATTGCGGCACATTTCAACCACCTCTTCGTCGCCGAACTCGGCAATCTCTTCCGCCTGCTCGCCCTTGTATATCTTGCCGAGGAACTTGCGCAGGTCGGCGACCTTGGCTTGTGCCGCCAGCATGTCGGCAATCTTTTTGCCCAGACCTTTGGCGGCCCAGCCCAAGTGCACTTCCAGCACCTGACCGATATTCATCCGCGACGGCACACCCAGGGGATTCAGCACGATATCCACCGTCGTGCCATCCGCCATGTGCGGCATATCTTCCACCGGCACGATACGCGACACCACACCCTTGTTGCCGTGGCGCCCCGCCATCTTGTCGCCGGGCTGCAGGCGCCGTTTCACCGCCACATACACCTTGACCATCTTCTGCACACCGGCTTGCAGTTCATCGCCCTGCGTCAGCTTCTTCTTCTTCAGCTCATAGGCCGCATCAAATTCGGCCCGCTTTTGCGCCAATGACTCCTTGATCTGTTCCATTTGCGCGGCAACCGCGTCATCCGCCACACGAATATCGAACCACTGGTGATGCTCGACGCTGTGCAGATACTCATTGTTCAGCTTGGCGCCCTTGGCGAGCTTTTTCGGGCCGCCATTAGCCACCTTGTTGTGCAGCATCTTTTCCAGACGTGCAAACGCATCCGCTTCCACGATACGCATCTGGTCAGCCAGGTCTTTCTTGTAGCGTACCAGTTCGTCATCGATGATCTGTTGTGCCCGATTGTCGCGCTGCAGCCCCTCGCGCGTGAATACCTGCACATCGATCACGGTGCCGGAGATGCCGGCCTTGACACGCAGCGAGGTATCCTTCACATCGGAAGCTTTTTCGCCGAAGATCGCGCGCAACAGCTTTTCTTCCGGCGTCAGCTGAGTCTCGCCCTTCGGCGTGACCTTGCCCACCAGTACATCGCCCAAACCGACTTCCGCGCCGATGTGCACGATGCCGCACTCGTCCAGACGCGCCATCTGCGCTTCGGACAGGTTCGGGATGTCGCGC
>DISA01000040.1:5279-9379 GCA_002421915.1 Gallionellaceae bacterium UBA6222 | reverse complement strand
TCAGGTTGTAGATATCCACACCGACCTCGCCGGCAACAGTCTCTTCGTCATTGACGCGCACCACGATACGGCCGGAATCCACATAATCGACGCGGCCACCGCGCCATGCCTGCACCGCCGTGCCGGAGTCCACCGCCACCGTGCGTTCGATCCCGGTACCGACCAATGCTTTCTCGGCACGCAACACCGGTACCGCCTGGCGTTGCATGTTGGCACCCATCAGCGCGCNNTCGTCGTGTTCGAGGAACGGAATCAGTGAAGCGGCAACGGACACCACCTGTGCCGGCGCCACATCCATGTACTCGATGTTTTCCGGCTCGGCCAGCACAAACTCGTTGTGCTGGCGGGCGGACACGATGTCATTGGTAAAGTGCCCCTTCTTGTCCAGTTCGGCATTCGCCTGCGCAATCGTGAAATTGCCCTCCTCGATCGCGGACAGATAGTCCACGTCATCCGTGGCACGGCTCTTCGCCACCCTGCGATACGGCGTTTCGATGAAGCCGTATTCGTTGGTGCGCGCATACAGCGCCAGCGAATTGATCAGGCCGATATTCGGGCCTTCCGGGGTTTCGATCGGGCACACGCGGCCATAGTGGGTCGGATGCACGTCGCGCACTTCAAAGCCGGCGCGCTCGCGCGTCAGGCCGCCCGGGCCCAGCGCGGAGATACGGCGCTTGTGCGTCACTTCGGCCAGCGGGTTGGTCTGGTCCATGAACTGCGACAGTTGCGATGAGCCAAAAAACTCTTTCACTGCCGCCGAAATCGGCTTGGCATTGATCAAGTCGTGCGGCATCAGGTTGTCCGCTTCGGCCTGCCCCAGGCGTTCCTTCACGGCGCGCTCGACGCGCGCCAGGCCAACGCGGAACTGGTTCTCCGCCAGTTCGCCCACCGCACGCACGCGACGATTACCCAAGTGGTCGATGTCGTCGATCTCGCCGCGGCCGTTGCGTAGCTCGACCAGAATCTTTACCACTTCCACGATGTCTTCGTTGGACAGCGTATTAGCACCGGCAAGTTCAGTACGGCCAACGCGGCGATTGAACTTCATGCGGCCCACGGCGGACAGGTTGTAGCGCTCTTCATTGAAGAACAAGCCATTGAACAGACCCTCCACCGCATCCTCTGTCGGCGGTTCGCCGGGACGCATCATGCGATAAATCGCAACCCGTGCGGTCCACAGATCGGTCGTTTCATCCATGCGCAAAGTCTGCGAGATGTAAGCACCCTGATCCAGCTCATTGGTGTACAGCGTCTGGATTTTGGCGATGCCCGCCTGATTCAGCGTTTCCAGCAGCGTTTCGGTGATCTCATCGTTAGCATTGGCGATGATCTCGCCGCTATCCTTGTCCACCACGTTGTGCGCCAGCACGCGCCCAAGCAGAAATTCGTCTTCCACCGTCAGCTTGTCGATACCCGATTCCTGCATTTCACGGATGTGGCGCACGGTGATGCGCTTATCCTTGGCCACGATGACCTTGCCCGCCTTGCCGGCGATGTCGAAGCGCGCGATTTCCCCGCGCAAACGCTCCGGCACCACCTCGAACTGGGTGCCCTTCTTGCCGAAATGGAAAGTATCAAACTGGAAGAACATCGCCAGAATCTGCTCCGGCGTATAGCCCAGCGACTTCAACAGAATGGTGGCCGGCAACTTGCGCCGACGGTCGATGCGGAAGTACACGAAGTCCTTGGCATCGAATTCAAAATCGAGCCAGGAACCGCGATAGGGAATCACTCGCGCAGAGAAGAGCAGTTTGCCGGAGGAGTGAGTCTTGCCGCGGTCATGCTCGAAGAAAACCCCGGGCGAACGGTGCAACTGGGAAACAATGACACGCTCGGTACCGTTGATCACAAAAGAACCGGTATTGGTCATCAACGGGATCTCGCCCATATAGACTTCCTGCTCCTTGACTTCCTTGACCTTTGGCTTGGAGGACTCCTTGTCGAGGATGGTCAGGCGCACGCGGGCGCGCAAAGGTGAGGCATAAGTCAGACCGCGCTGGTGGCACTCGCGCACATCGAACGGCGGCATGCCCAATTGATAGCTGACAAAATCAAGACGGGCAAACTTGTTATGACTTTCAACCGGAAAGATCGAATTGAACGCGGCTTGCAGCCCCTCGTTCTTGCGCTGTTCTGCCGGCGTCCAAGCCTGCAGGAATGCGCTGTAGGATTCGAGCTGGGTGGAAAGCAGAAACGGCACCGGTAGCGCCCCTTTGCGTTTCGCAAAACTCTTACGTATGCGTTTTTTTTCGGTGAAAGAGTAGCTCATATAATCTCCACGACAGTTGGAAAACAAGATTTGCGTACTCGCGCCATGCGGCACAAGCCTGCTTGCAATTTTTCTGGCTGGGCCTCCGGCCCGCACCAGAAGACAGGGGGTAGCAAGCACCATTTCACTCGCTAGCCGCTGGCTTCTGCCCGGTTAATTCAGTTTCCTTTTCAGAAGCGGCAAAAGGCTGACGGGAAATCCGTCAGCCTTTTACACAACGCAGTGCTTACTTGATTTCAGCAGTTGCGCCAGCTTCGATCAGCTGTTTGGCGATCGCATCCGCGTCCGCCTTGCTGATACCTTCCTTCACCGGTTTCGGGGCACCGTCCACCAGATCCTTGGCTTCCTTCAAACCGAGGCCGGTGATGGTGCGCACCACCTTAATCACGCCAACCTTCTGCTCACCGGCAGCGGTCAACATCACGGTAAATTCGGTTTGCTCGGCAGCGGCAGCAGCACCGCCCGTGGCACCACCGGCTGCCGGGGCAGCCATTGCGGCAGCGGATACACCGAACTTCTCTTCGACCGCCTTCACCAGTTCATTGAGTTCCAGCACGGTCATGCCGTCCAGTGCTGCCAAGAATGCGTCTTTATCAAATGCCATTTTGTTCTTCCTGAAATTAAGAGTTCAAAAAAATTAAGCGGTTGCGGTTTTCTGTTCCGCCACGGCCGCAATAACGCGCGCCAGACCGGATACGGGCGACTGCAACAGACCCAGCAACTGCGCCAGCAGCACTTCCTTGGAAGGTACGGTGGCGAGGGCAGTGACGCCCGCAACATCCATCACCTTGCCGTTGTAAGCACCCGCCTTGATCACCAGCTTATCGTTCGTTTTGGCAAACTCGTGCACCACCTTCGCGGCGGCGACTGCGTCAGCGCTGATGCCGTACAACAACGGCCCCACCATCTGTTCAGCCAACCCCTCGAACGGAGTGCCTTGCACCGCACGGCGTGCCAATGTGTTTTTCAACACACGCAGATACACCCCGGATTGGCGCGCATTGGCGCGCAATCTGGTGATGTCGCCGACTTCGATGCCGCGATACTCGGCCAGCACGATAGTCTGAGCCTGCGCCACTTGTGCGCCGACTTCCGCAACCACCGCTTGCTTTTCTTGCAGATTGAGACTCAAAGTCTTCCTCCATCTTCACTGCGGAATATCTTGCTTGCGCGCAATACCCCTTGATTAATGACCGCGACCTCAAGACAGAAATTCAACCAAACTCTCCGCTTGCGGGCACACCATCTGCGTGGGCCGATGCGACTGCCATCGATTAAGCCTCCGGCCAACTGCTCCTTCGACGCCAACGGTCTTTGATGCTGCCAGCCACGCCAGCAGTCCAAAGAACAAATGACGACAGGAATAAATTCCTGCCATCAAATTCGATACATTACGCAGCCAGGCTGGCCTGCTCGACACGGATCCCGACACCCATGGTGCTGGAGATCGCGACTTTCTTCAGATACACACCCTTGGCACCGGTCGGCTTCGCCTTGTTCAGCGCATCAATCAGTGCCAGCAGGTTCTCGCGCAGTGCTTCCGGCGCGAACGACGCACGGCCGATGGTGCACTGCACGATGCCGTTCTTGTCGGTGCGGTACTGCACCTGACCGGCCTTGGCGTTCTTTACCGCTCCCGCCACGTCAGCCGACACCGTGCCCACCTTCGGGTTCGGCATCAGGCCGCGCGGNNCGAGGATCTGGCCCAACTGGCCGACGATGCGCATTGCATCCGGCGCCGCAATGACAATGTCGAAATCCATCTTGCCCGCTTTGATGCTTTCCGCCAGATCGTCAAAACCGACAATGTCGGCACCGGCGGCCTTGGCTT
>DISA01000040.1:5023-5274 GCA_002421915.1 Gallionellaceae bacterium UBA6222 | reverse complement strand
CGGACCAGCTGGTCGGATTTCTTGGCGTCAACGCCCAGATTTACCGCCACATCGATAGACTCATCAAATTTGGCCTTGGCCGTTTCTTTCACCAGCTTCAGCGCCTCATCCAGCGCGTACAGCTTGCTGCGATCGACTTGTGCCGCGATCGCCTTATAGCGTTTGGAAACTTGTGCCATGTTATTTCACCCCTTCCACGGTAATACCCATGCTGCGCGCGCTCCCGGCGATGGTGCGCACGGCCGCATCCA
>DISA01000040.1:2822-4934 GCA_002421915.1 Gallionellaceae bacterium UBA6222 | reverse complement strand
GCCTTGCAGAATTCCATGATATTCAAACCGCGCTGACCCAGTGCGGGACCAATGGGGGGGCTGGGATTGGCCTTACCGGCCGGGACTTGCAGCTTGATATAGCCGACGATTTTCTTTGCCACGTTTACGACTCCTTTTCAGTGGGTTAAACGCATACCGCAACCGCTCCGATACGCTCCCCGTTTACAACTATGTGAAACGTGAAATGTGAAATGTGAAACGAAAAACCTGCGGCCTCTGCGTTTCACTTTTCACCTTTCACATTTCACGCCTTTTCCACCTGCCCAAAACTCAATTCCACCGGTGTGGCGCGGCCAAAAATGGTGACCGCCACCCGCAGTTTGCTTTTGTCGTAATTGACGTCCTCCACCATGCCGTTAAAGTCGGTGAATGGACCTTCTTTGACCCGTACCGCCTCGCCCACTTCAAACAGCACCTTGGGCCGCGGTTTCTCCACACCGGCCTGCATCTGTTGCATGATGGTGGCGACTTCCTTTTCGGAGATTGGGGAAGGCTTCATCGCGCTACCACCGAGAAAACCGGTCACTTTCGGCAAGCTCTTCACCAAGTGCCAGGTATCGTCCGTCATTTCCATCTCGACCAGCAGATATCCGGGGAAAAACTTGCGCTCGCTGATACTCTTCTGGCCGGATTTCAGCTCGACCACTTCCTCGACCGGAACCAATACCTGACCGAACATATCCTGCATGCCGGTGCGTTCGATACGCTCCAGCAACGCGCGCTGTACGCTCTTCTCAAATTGAGAGTACGTATGCACCACATACCAACGCTTGGCCATCAATCCCCCCGTCCCATCAATTTGTTGACGATCAGCAACAGACTCGCATCCACCGCCCACAGGAACAGTGCCATCACCACCGCAAACAAAATCACAATACCGGTCGTCTGCATCGTCTCTCTGCGCGTCGGCCACACCACACGTTTCGCTTCATTCACCGAGTCACCGGCAAAGCCAAAGAAACTCTTGCCCTGTGACGAAGTCCAGAACACGCCCGCCGCCGCCAGTACACCAACCAGCACCGATGCGACGCGCAACACAGCCGCCGCATCACCCAGCGCATAGAAGCCGACAACCCCCGCCACAATGAGCAGCAAGGCGATCAGCAGTTTGATTTTGTCAGCCATTTACGTCCGTTCTACTTTATAACTGGCAGGCCAGGAGGGTCTCGAACCCCCAACCCTCGGTTTTGGAGACCGATACTCTACCAATTGAGCTACTGGCCTAAAACATGGGAAGAGGGAAGAGGAAAGGGTCAACCCCTTCCCTCTTCCCCCTTCTCAATCCTTTTACTCGATCACCTTGGCAACCACGCCTGCGCCGACGGTGCGACCGCCTTCGCGAATCGCGAAGCGCAGGCCTTCTTCCATCGCGATCGGGTTGATCAGGTTCACCGTGATGCTGACGTTGTCGCCCGGCATCACCATTTCGGTGCCGGCTGGCAGTTCAACCGCGCCGGTCACGTCGGTGGTGCGGAAGTAGAACTGCGGNNCCTTGCCCAGCACGTAGATCTCGGCGGTGAACTTGGTGTGCGGGGTGATGGAGCCGGGTTTGGCCAAGACTTGGCCGCGCTCGACTTCTTCGCGCTTGGTGCCGCGCAGCAGGACGCCGACGTTGTCGCCCGCCTGGCCTTGATCCAGCAGTTTGCGGAACATTTCAACACCGGTGCAGGTGGTCTTCAGGGTGGGCTTGATGCCGACGATTTCGAGTTCGTCACCCACCTTGACGATGCCGCGCTCGATACGACCGGTGACAACCGTGCCGCGACCGGAGATGGAGAACACGTCTTCCACCGGCATCAGGAAGGCGCCGTCGATGGCGCGCTCGGGGGTAGGGATGTAGCTGTCCAAGGCTTCAGCCAGCTTCATGATGGCACCTTCGCCCAGTTCGCCGGTGTCGCCTTCGACGGCCAGCTTGGCGCTGCCATGCACGATGGGGGTGTCGTCGCCTGGGAAGTCGTATTTGCTGAGCAGTTCGCGGATTTCCATTTCTACGAGTTCGAGCAATTCGGCGTCGTCAACCATGTCGCATTTGTTCATGAATACGATGATGTACGGTACGCCTACCTGACGGGCCAGCAGGATGTGCTCGCG
>DISA01000040.1:0-2752 GCA_002421915.1 Gallionellaceae bacterium UBA6222 | reverse complement strand
GCGCCGCGTCGATCTGGTCGTAGGCTTTGGCTTCACCGCCAAATTTCTTCGACAAAACCATGGTGATCGCCGCTGTCAGGGTGGTCTTGCCGTGGTCCACGTGGCCAATCGTGCCAACGTTTACGTGCGGTTTGGTACGTTCAAATTTGCTCTTTGCCATGATAGTCTTCCTTTAAATCAAAATTATTTTTTGTTCATGATCGCTTCAGCGACGTTCTTTGGCGCTTCGGTGTAATGCTTGAACTCCATAGTGTAGGTCGCACGACCCTGGGTAGCGGAACGCAATGAAGTCGAATAACCGAACATTTCGGATAGCGGCACTTCAGCCTTGACCGATTTGCCCCCGCCAGCCATGTCATCCATCCCCTGCACCATGCCGCGGCGGGAAGACAGATCGCCCATCACCGTCCCGGTGTAGTCTTCCGGCGTTTCCACCTCAACCGACATCATCGGCTCCAACAACACAGGACTGGCCTTGCGCATGCCATCCTTGAACGCCATCGACGCCGCCATCTTGAACGCGTTTTCATTGGAATCCACGTCATGGTAAGAACCGTCGAACAACGTGACTTTTACATCGACTACCGGGAAGCCGGCCAGCACGCCGCTTGGCAGGGTTTCGCGCAAGCCTTTTTCCACTGCCGGAATAAATTCACGCGGAACAGTACCACCCTTGATCGCATCGATGAATTCGAAACCCTTGCCCGCTTCGTTCGGCTCCATCTTGAGCCAAACATGTCCGTATTGACCGCGCCCGCCAGTCTGCTTGGCATATTTGCCTTCAATCTCAACCGGCTTGCGAATGGCTTCACGATAGGCCACCTGGGGCGCCCCCACATTGGCTTCCACACCAAATTCTCGCTTCATGCGATCCACCAGAATCTCCAGGTGCAACTCGCCCATACCGGAAATGATGGTCTGTCCGGACTCTTCGTCGGTACGTACACGGAACGACGGATCCTCCTGCGCCAACCGCCCCAGGGCGATACCCATCTTCTCTTGGTCGGCCTTGGTTTTGGGCTCGACCGCCACATGAATCACCGGCTCCGGAAATACCATGCGCACAAGGATGATCGGTTTGTTCGGGTCACATAAAGTTTCACCGGTGGTCACTTCTTTCAGGCCAATACAGGCGGCGATATCACCCGCCAGAATCTCGTCGATTTCCTGCCGCTCGTTTGCATGCATCTGCACGATACGACCGATACGCTCTTTTTTGCCCCGGATCGGGTTGTAGACGGTGTCGCCCTTTTTCAGCACGCCGGAATACACCCGAACGAACGTCAACTGTCCCACGAACGGATCGGTCATCAGCTTGAATGCGAGGGCGGAGAAGCTCTCCTTGTCGTCCGCCTTGCGCGTGAGGTGTTCACCTTCCTCGGTCTCGCCTTCCACATCCGGAATATCAACCGGCGCCGGCAGGAACTCGATGACTGCGTCCAGCATACGCTGCACACCCTTGTTCTTGAATGCGGAGCCGCACAATACCGGCTGAATCTCGCAGGCAATGGTCCGGGTACGCAGACCAGCGTTGATCTGCTCCTGGCTCAACTCGCCATTTTCCAGATAGGCGTTCATCAGATCTTCCGAAGCTTCAGCTGCGGATTCGACCATCTTTTCCCGCCATTCGTTGGCAGTGGCAACCAATTCGGCCGGAATCTCACGGTAGTCAAACTTCATCCCTTGCGATGCATCATCCCAGTAGATGGCCCTCATCCTGACCAGATCGACCACGCCAGCAAAATTATCTTCTGCGCCGATAGGAATCACAATCGGTACCGGGGTGGCTTTCAGGCGCGTTTGCATCTGCTCGACCACCTTGAAGAAGTTGGCACCGGAGCGGTCCATCTTGTTCACAAACGCCAGGCGCGGCACATGATACTTATTGGCTTGACGCCAAACCGTTTCGGACTGCGGCTGCACACCGCCCACGGCACAATAAACCATGCAGGCACCATCCAGCACACGCATGGAACGCTCAACCTCAATGGTAAAGTCGACGTGCCCCGGAGTATCGATAATATTGAAACGATGCTCGGGGAAATTACTCTCCATTCCCTTCCAGAAACAGGTGGTCGCTGCGGAAGTGATGGTGATACCACGCTCCTGCTCCTGCTCCATCCAGTCCATCGTGGCCGCACCATCATGCACCTCACCGATCTTGTGGCTGACTCCGGTATAAAACAGGATGCGCTCGGTGGTGGTTGTCTTGCCCGCATCAATGTGTGCACTGATGCCGATATTGCGATAGCGTTCGATTGGTGTTTTACGTGCCACGATAGATACCTGACTCTGAATTCTTGATTAGAAACGGAAGTGCGAGAATGCCTTGTTGGCATCAGCCATGCGATGGACTTCCTCACGCTTCTTGACGGCGCCGCCACGACCTTCTGATGCATCAATCAGTTCGCCCGCCAGCCGCATATCCATCGATTTTTCACCGCGCTTGCGTGCAAAATCTTTCAGCCAGCGCATGGCCAATGCCATACGGCGCGAAGGGCGCACTTCGACCGGAACCTGGTNNTCTTCACTTCCACCTGCGGCTTGGCGTTGTTCAGCGCCAGATTGAACACCTCGATCGGATCCTTGCCGCTTTTCTTGCCGACCTGCGCCAGCGCACCGTACAGAATACGTTCGGCAACCGACTTCTTGCCGTCAGTCATCAGTACATTGACGAATTTGGAAAGATCCTGATTACCGAATTTTGGATCGGGCAGAACTTCGCGTTTGGGGACTTCTCTACGTCTTGGCA
>DISA01000044.1 GCA_002421915.1 Gallionellaceae bacterium UBA6222 | reverse complement strand
TAGCTGTCGAACCAGCTGTCGATGATCATGGCGCGCAGCGGCGCGTCGGGCTTGCCGCGCGGCGCCGGCACCTTGGCGACGATCTGTTCGAGCACGTCGTCGATGCCCATGCCGGTCTTGGCCGAGATGGCAATCGCCTCGCTCGCGTCGATGCCGATCACGTCCTCGATCTCGGCCTTGGCGTTCTCGGGGTCGGCCTGGGGCAGGTCCATCTTGTTGAGCACGGGCAGCACTTCCACGCCCAGGTCGAGGGCCGTGTAGCAGTTGGCCACCGTCTGCGCCTCCACGCCCTGCGAGGCATCCACCACCAGCAACGCGCCCTCGCAGGCTGAAAGTGAACGCGACACTTCGTAGGAAAAGTCCACATGCCCCGGCGTGTCGATCAGATTCAGGTTGTAGATCTTGCCGTCGCGCGCCTTGTAGCTCAACGCGGCAGTCTGCGCCTTGATGGTAATGCCGCGCTCGCGCTCGATATCCATCGAGTCGAGCACCTGCTCCTCCATCTCGCGGTCGGATAGCCCGCCACAGAGATGAATGATGCGGTCGGCCAGGGTGGATTTGCCGTGATCGATGTGGGCGATGATGGAGAAGTTGCGGATATATTGCATGGATATCTATCAAAAGGAACCGCCGAAGTCGGCGGTTACGCAGGTGCGGCCACGACACGGTGCGGCGGAGCCGACGGGTGCGGAAGTGGCGCGCATTCTAGCCGATTTTGACGGACACTGCCGCGCGATGGTTGTCCGGCTTACTTGTCGTCCATCTTGAGCGGGATGTACATCGTTCCATCGTTGCGCCGCACCAGCAGGGCAATGTTGCGGCCGGGCGCGACTTGCTTCAGGATTTCGTTGAATTGCTTGACGCCGAGTATCTCGATATTTCCGATTGCCAGGATGACGTCCCCCCGCTGGAGATCAGCACGCGCCGCTGCACCTTTGGCCTCAAGCACCAGCAAGCCGCCCCCGACATGCAACTCCGCTTTCTGTTCATCAGTCAGCTCTGCAACCTTCAGTCCGAGGCGGGAAATGCTCTGTGATTGGGGATCGTCGCTCTGGTTGTCCGCAACCCGCTTGCCCGGCGCATCCTGTATTTCACCGACAACAATCGATATCTTCAAGGTACTCCCCTTGCGCCACAGCAGCACCCCGACTTCGCTACCGGGTTTGGTCGCCGCCACAATGCGCGGCAGATCAGAGGAACTGGTAACCGGCTTGTTATCAAATTTGAGAATTACATCACTGGCACGAACCCCCGCCCGATCAGCCGGTCCACCGCGTTCCACCCCGGAGATCAGGGCACCCTCCGCCTTGGCCAGACCAAAAGAATCTGCCAGTTCGCGTGTCATCTCCTGGATACTCACACCGATACGGCCGCGAGTCACCTTGCCGGTAGTGCGCAACTGGGAGACCACATCCATCGCCACATCAATCGGAATGGCAAACGACAGGCCCATGTAACCGCCGGAGCGGCTGTATATCTGGGAGTTGATACCCACCACTTCGCCCCTCAAGTTAAACAGGGGGCCGCCGGAATTCCCCGGATTGATGGCTACATCGGTTTGAATGAAGGGCACAAAATTCTCCTGCGGCAAAGAACGCCCCTTGGCACTCACGATGCCCGCCGTCACACTGCTGTCAAAGCCAAATGGTGATCCAATCGCCAATACCCATTCACCCACCTTGAGTTGCTCCGGATTGCCCAGCACCACTTGGGGCAAGCCACCCGCCTCAATCTTGAGCAAGGCCACATCGGTGCGCTTGTCGGCCCCCACTACAGTCGCCTTGTACTCGCGCTTGTCCGTGAGACGGACGACAATTTTGTCTGCCCGATCGACGACGTGGGCATTGGTGAGAATGTAACCGTCAGCACTGATGATAAAGCCCGACCCCAGCGATCTGGACTCGCGTTGTTGCGGTATTTGCGGGGCAAAGCGCCGGAGAAATTCGTTGAACGGGTCGTTCTCTGGGAAATTTGGAAATCCCTGAAGACCTTGCGGGGTATCAATGATCTGGGTGGTGCTGACATTAACCACTGCCGCGCCCTGCTTTTCCACCAGTGCGGTGAAATCCGGCAACTCCGCCGACCACACCGAACTGGCGAACAGTGCGCCCAGGAAAAATAGTAAAGACCGTTTGAACATGAAGACCCTCCCGATTGCCTCTCAAAAATCTTTGGCTTCCACCACCGATTGCACGACCGCCTGCTGCTTCACTCCGGCCGCAATGGCGCGACTTGCGGCAAATCCTGCCAACAATCCCAACAATGCGCCGAGCACGGCATAACCGTCACGTGCCGCATCTGTGCCGCCGAGGGATGCCCCGAGCAGTGCACCGCCCAGCAACAACATCAGCGGCAGCATGTACATCAACAGCGAACTGTGCAGCAGCATGCCTTCCGGCAGCACCACATTGACTTCGTCACCCACCCGCGCCTGCGCCGAGTTATTGGCAATGAATTTGCGCGGTTTATTGCTGCAGAACATTCGCGCCAACTTGCCACTGCCGCAGCCGTTGCCGCTGTTGCAGTGACTGCATCCAAAATTTCCAACGGGGGCAATCGCGGCCTGGTCTCCACGCAATTCGAGCACAACAGCGCGCATCTCATTCATGCGGCCTCCCCGCATAACGCACGGATTCTGCAACCTGCAGCACGCTGCGCGGTGGCAGTTCGCCGACCACGGTGACATACATGCCATCAATCAATTTCCGGTACACATGCACCGCCCCCCGGCTGGAAAGTCCGAGGTGCGGATGATCCACCTCACCGGGCTGTTCGATGAAGATCGACAGCGCCGCAAGTCCGTCCGAATAGACGAGCTGCACGACCGGGGATTCACGATGTGCAAGGATGCGGCGCATTTCAGCTATTTTTTTAAACCCGGTAGGCACTCCATCCACTTGCCAGCCACTCGACACACTTTCGACATTCGCCTGCGGCAGGGGTGAAAGATGTTCCTTTACTGCGAGCTCTTCTGTATCTAGTTCACTGTCAGGAATCCATTTGCGATCGATATTCCCGCCTATTTGCAACTGTGAAAATGCGTATTGTTCGATCACCTTGTTGCGCTCGTCCAGCACAACCGCTTTCAGCAACAGCCCGGAATCGCTGTGTGCCCACATCTTGCGCGCATAGCGCATGGTGTCTTTCGGCTGAAAGCGTATCGTGTGCACATGATAATCCGCCACCCGATCCTCCTCTTCCTGCGTGACGACATAATTTTCTTTCAGCGTCAAAATCTGCTCGGGTAGCAGTGCCGGGAAAGTGCGCCGGACGTGGCGCTTGCCAAACCTGACTTTTCTGTCCCCCATATACATCCAGACCCGGTCGTTGTGACGGATAATCTCGCGTCGCGCTCCTTCCAGTCCCTGCAACCGCTCGTGCTCACCCTGCTGGTCGATCAGATGCGTGATGCGAGACATCTCCACCCGCCCCCCCGCCTGATAGACGAAAACACCGCTGTAATTGGTCTGGTGCGCGGCAAAGGCCATGGTGCGCAACCAGTCCACATCATCCAGCAACGGATCCGCCATGGCAGATGTCGTGCCCAGTAGCAATAACACACCCGGCAGGACGCCTTTCAGGAGCATGCGTTTCACTGTTTGGCCGCCACCGTATGGATAAATGTTGCCGCCCCCTGCACATCTGCGCTGGGAGAGAATTCCTGGTGCGCCATCAGATAGTCATTGATCTGATGGGTAGCGGGGCGAAGCGCATTCGGTTGCTGAATATTGGCCATCTGCACGGTCGGCTCACTTCCGATTTGGGTTGACAACCAGGCGATCAAAGCCAATGCCATGACCGAGGCAACGGCTGACAATGCATAATGCTTGAGGCGCTGCGGCGCACGGTGGTGGGGGGCGAGGATGGTTGGCTCCGCTTGCAGGCGTTGATAAAAAGATTGGGTAAAGCCGCGGTGAATATGGTCCGGTTGACGCAGGACATCACCGATCAGGTGATAGGTCTCCCAATCGCGGCTGGCATCCGGTTGTCGCTTGAGCTTGCCCAGGAGTGCCTCCGCTTCATCCTCGAACAACTCACCGTCCATCAACGCCGATATTTCCTGTTTCATGTTCACCACCTGTTGTTTTCATTTGTTCCCAACAATGGCCGCAGATTCGTTGCAACCACCTCACGCGCACGAAAGATGCGCGACCTCACTGTACCGATCGGGCAATTCATCACCGATGCGATCTCTTCATAACTCAAGCCCTCGATCTCGCGCAAGGTCAGTGCGGTGCGCAAATCCTCGGGCAATTGCTGCAATGAGGAATTGACGACTGCCACCACCTGCTTGCTCATTAATTCATTTTCCGGGGTCGCCACCTCATGCAGCAATGACGCATCCTCAAAATCTTCCGCCTCTTCCGCATCAAATGCGGTGTTGGTCGGCGCACGCCGCCCCTGTGCCAATAAATGGTTCTTGGCCGTATTGATCCCAATACGGTACAACCATGTGTAAAACGCACTGTCGCCGCGAAAGGCCGGCAGGGCGCGATATGCCTTGATGAACGCCTCCTGTGTCAAATCCTCCGCTTCGGCCGCATCGCGCACAAAGCGATTGATCAGGCGCCCGAGACGGCGCTGATACTTGCCCACCAACAACTCGAACGCGTGCCTGTCCCCGCGTTGCGCGCGTTCCACCAGTTGTTGATCGACCTCCCTGTCACCCATTCCGTTTCCCGGTTGTAATAAGCGCCACCAAGCGCGGCGCGCGAGTATAACCGGACGGGTGCACATCGTCAGCCTTGCCCGCAACGCGCGTGTGGACAGCCATATTAAAAATTAGTTCATTTGCACGCCTGACTGACAACCTTTGCTATAGTCGCACCATCACTCCACCTCGCCCATTATCGTGCTTCAATTTGATACTCTCATCATCGGTAGCGGACTGGCCGGCTTATCCCTCGCCCTGAAACTGGCTGACCAACAACAGATCGCCATCGTCACCAAACGCGGCCTGCTCGATGGCGCCAGTGCATGGGCACAGGGCGGGATCGCTGCGGTCCAGACACCGGATGACAGCCCGGACGAGCATATCCACGATACGCTCACCGCGGGTGCCGGCCTGTGTGACGAACAAACGACGCGCTTTGTCGTCGAGCGTGGCGCCGCTGCCGTCAACTGGCTGATCGAACAAGGCGTACCATTTTCCAGAACAGAGGGCGGCAGTTCCGACTTTCACCTTACGCGCGAGGGCGGCCACAGCCGCCGCCGCATCATTCATGCCGCCGATGCAACCGGCAAAGCCGTTCAACAAACGCTGGCCGACCGCGCGCTGGCGCATCCGAATATCACCGTACTCGAGCAGCATATTGCGGTGGACTTGATCACCGGCCGCAAGCTCGGTAAGGCTGAAGAAAACTGCCACGGCGCTTATGTGCTCGACAAGCAGCACGACAGGGTACTGACCATTGCGGCGCAGAATACCGTGCTGGCCACCGGCGGTGCGGGCAAGGTCTATCTGTACACAACCAACCCCGACACTGCCACCGGGGACGGCATCGCCATGGGCTGGCGCGCCGGTTGTCGTGTATCCAACATGGAATTCATGCAATTCCACCCAACCTGTCTTTACCATCCGCACGCCAAGTCGTTCCTGATCAGCGAGGCGGTGCGCGGCGAAGGCGGCATCCTCAAACTGCCCGATGGCACTCGTTTCATGCCGCAGCACGATGAACGTGCCGAGTTGGCACCCCGCGATGTGGTCGCGCGCGCCATCGACTATGAAATGAAAAAAGGCGGTCTGGATTGCGTCTTTCTGGATATTTCACACCAGCCAGAATCTTTCCTGAAGGAACACTTTCCGACCATTTACACGCGCTGTCTCGCGCTGGGTATCGATATCACCAAACAGCCGATCCCGGTCGTCCCGGCGATGCACTTCACATGCGGTGGTGTAATCACCGATCTGGCCGCACGCACTGATATCAATCGGCTGTACGCGATCGGTGAAACAGCCTGCACCGGTCTGCACGGCGCCAACCGCCTTGCCAGCAACTCGCTGCTGGAATGTCTCGTTTTTGCCGAGGCGGCGGCAAATAACATCCTGCAAGCCCCCGCCATTGCACGGGAGGTCTTACCGAACTGGGACGACAGTCGGGTAACCGACGCGGATGAGCTGGTGGTTGTTTCGCACAACTGGGATGAATTGCGCCGCTTCATGTGGGACTATGTCGGCATCGTGCGCACGAGCAAACGCCTGCAGCGCGCGCAGCATCGCATTCGACTCCTGCACGGTGAAATCAGCGAGTATTACCGTAATTTTCACGTAAGTGCCGACTTGCTCGAACTGCGCAACCTGGTGCAGGCCGCCGATCTGATCGTGCAAAGTGCCCAGTCACGCCATGAAAGCCGCGGTCTGCACTACAGCAAGGACTACCCGCAAACCTTACCTGACCCCAAACCGACCATCCTCACCCCTCCCGTTCACCCCTGACCAGACCAGCGGAGCTGGACACGTAGACGGCGAAAGTCGGTCTCACCCATGCTGTCTGGTGTAATCACCAGACTCCGTCGCTTGCCGGAATCGGTCGTAATGTTAATCAGGGCGAGGTATGGAGACACGAAACTGCTCTTGTCTATGCTTCCCGTGACGGGTTCACCTCTGCGCGGAATGAGAGTGATACGTTGCAGTGCTACGAGATTGAAAGCCACATAAGACCGTGAAGTTTGTAGCCAAACATCACGCAGCAAGACATACCCCAGCACTGGCAGAACCCAGGCCATGCCTGCCAGGCGCCATCCAACAGCAAGCGGCAAACCGGAAATCAGTGCCACAAGCAAGACTGCGGACAACACCAGAAAAATGGTCAGCATGCGCGATGGCCGGATGGTGTATCTCAGCCCGGATTCAGGCCGGGTATCATCCATTCTCAGGAAAAGATGGCAGCGAACAAGCCGATCAGGATGATGACAACGGCCACCAGCAACAGATAGCCGCCCATCGGTTGCGCTTCAATCCCATTACTCAAATTCCTGGCGGCTGCAATCTTTTTGGGAGCGCCGCGATTGACTTCCCCCAGGTTGGGACGGGCGATACGCAACGTCTTTGAAAGTTCCTCCACATCTTCTTTGCTGGCGGTCATCGCTGCCAGCCTCATGGTCGCCTCATTCGAATCAAATGAGTTGGAGAGCCCCAAGGCAACCGCAGGTTTTGCGCCTGCACTGCCATGGTTGTCCGCAATAAATTTCCCCGCTTTTTGTGCATCCGGCCTGGCTTTGCTGTTTGCTGCGCTTGCATCACGCGGTATCGCATCGCGACAGGCTTTCAGATCATCAGCCAGATCACGCGCATTCTGATAACGCTCATCCGTATCCTTGGCCATCGCCTTGGCCACGATGTAGTCGAGCATCTCCGGCACCGCCGGGTTGACGCTGCTCGGTGCAGCCGGAATGGTATTGAGCGTCTGGTACATGATGGCATTGATGTTCTCGCCGATGAATGGCACTTGTCCGGTCAGCATCTCGTACAACATCACGCCCAGGGAAAAAATATCAGAACGCCGGTCAATCTCTTTGCCCAACACCTGCTCCGGTGACATGTACTTGGGCGATCCCAGCACCATGCCGGTTTGGGTCCGCACCGCAGCCGATGCCATCCGCGCGATACCAAAATCGGTGATCTTGGTATGGCCGTCACGCACGATCATCACATTGGAGGGTTTGACATCCCGATGCACGATATCGTGCTCGTGCGCATAAGCCAGCCCCCGTGCAATCTGAACGATGATATCGAGCACCTGACTGGTCGGCAGCAGCGGGGTTTCGTTGAGGATGTCACGCAGCTCTTGCCCTTGCAGGTATTCCATCGCGATATACGCGATATCTTCACTGCGCCCCACGTCGTAGATGGTGACGATATTGGGATGGCTGAGGCGGCCGGCTGCCTTGGCCTCCTGGTAGAAGCGTGCTTCGTATTCTTCCCGCTCATCCATCGCCAGGCTTAAATTGATGGTTTTGATCGCCACTTCGCGGTCAATAAGCGGATCCTTGGCCTTATAGACGACACCCATTGCCCCTTGGCCAAGCTCTCCGATAACCTCATAACGCCCAAGTTGGCTGATCATTGTTTAGCGCCGAATGAGTTGACTAGTTAGCCTTGCTGTTTTTTACGCTGCGGAATACCGGACCCCACAACGGATGCCCTGCTTCCGCAGGAGATAGTTCAAATTCGGGGTCGATTGCCAATACCTTGCCAAAATATTCCTTGCAAAGATTTTCACGGCCGGAAATACAATGGATGAAGGCCAGATATTTGTAGGAGACCAGTCTGTCGTTCTGGGGCGACGATGGTGTCTCTGCAACCTTCTGTAGCGCATTCATCGAACTGATGTAATTCCCCTCTTCATAATACCTGATCCCTTTTTCCATCTGGAAACGGGATTCACTCTTGCCGAACAGGCGGATACCGCCGCGCCCGTCGTCGCAGGTATCAACCAAAGTGCCGCATCCCATCAACAACAGCGAGGCCATGCCCGTCATCAACCAACGTAACATTCTTACTCTCCTAGTTATCCGGCTATTTGCTTATTGAAAGCTATGCCTGATTATTGTTTTTGTACCCGCCTTCACCACAATGACTTCCTTGTACACCGGGAAAGTCGTATTCCTGATTTCCAGGGTATGCCTTCCGGGTACCACCTGCATTTCAAGCAGGGGCGGGCTCACCCCTTGCCTCTTCCCGTCAAGATACACCTCGCCCCATGGCTGTATGGACAGACTGACAACAGCCGGCCCCCCGGTAGTCTCTTCCAGTGTACGGATACGCGCGCTCTCCTTTACCCCTTGAATCTTTTTTTCCGCCGGCGGTACCGCCTTTTTAACCGGCGCAGTCGATTGAATCTTTTTTTCCGGGGGCTGAATTACATTATTCAGTGCAGTCGGGGGAGCGGCCGATGCCGGTGTCATGTCGGTCGTTCTGGATTGGGCAACCGCCAACTCCTGTTCATCACCCGGCTGATCCGAGAGTTGGGAGACAACCATCCACACCCCGCCCAGCAAAAATCCCGCCACTGCAATGAAGGACACTCGCTGTACCCGGCTGGCCCTGGCAAAAAGTGCCACGGCGTGGCGTTCAGTGTTGGCGACCTCATGAGAAAGGTTATTCCAGTGACGCTTCGCCTGAACCAGGATGCGGTGAACGCCGGCCGAATGTTCGATCTCATCCCCGAGCACCACACTGCGACGGGTGGACGTAAGGTCACCCGGGTAGCCGATGGCATACACCTCGTGCTCGCGCACATGTTTGTCAGTGCGAGCCCCCTGATAGTGGAACATGCCCGCGTATTCGTGCGACAGTCGGGAGACCGCGTCAAAGTAGGAGCGCGAGACCAGTATCTGGCCGGGATCGGCAAAACCCATCACGCGCTGCGCCACATTAATGCCGTCGCCAACAATATTTGGTGAGCCATTGATATCCTTGACCAGCCGCACCGGCCCCAGATTGATACCCATCCGCACCAGCAAGGGCGGATCCATACGGACCCCCTCACCCAACAGGCTACTGCGCATACTCAACGCCGCCTGCAACGCGTCTTCAATATCCCCGAGGAAACTGATTGCAGCGCCGTCTCCGGTATCCAGAATGATACGGTCCGCGATCGGCACATCACGGATAGCAATCGACAGAAAGGCATTGAAGCGCTCTTTCAGGGAAATTTGACCCGTAACCGACTTTTTTGAATATTCAACAATATCCAAAAAGAAGACCGCACAAATGATGGTTTTGTTGCCTCTTTGTTCCATGTATTTGATCAGTTGTATGCTTTTTGGTTGCGGATAGCGCTCACCCGATAAAAATAAACTGCCGAATTCTAACGACAGTCATTCACGACCGCCAGCTCAATTTTTTCTTGGCGGGACACGTTTTAGCTTATTGCGGTGCTTGTCTGCATCGACAATCTGGCGCGCTTCCCCCGCCGGCAATCCAACCCACTCCAGCACCTTTCGTATCTCGCCATCATCGAGCTCGGTCATCATACCGCGCTTGATGCGTGGTGGCAGATTGACGATACCAAAACGCACCCGCATCAACCGGCTTACCGGCAGACCCAGCGCTTCGAAAGTGCGGCGCACCTCGCGATTGCGCCCTTCCCGAATGACCAGCCGATACCAGTGGTTGAAGCCTTCCCCGCCTTCATCGCTCAACTGGTCGAATTTAACCACCCCATCTTCCAGTTCGATGCCGTCACCGGTCATCTGCTTGATCTGCTCCGGCGATATTTCGCCCTGCACCCGCACCGCGTATTCGCGCTCCACCTCGAAACGAGGATGCATCAGGCGATTGGCCAGTTCGCCGGAGGTGGTGAAAATAAGCAAGCCGCTGGTATTAAAATCCAAGCGCCCGATGGCAATCCATTTTTGCCCGTGCAGTTTAGGCAGGTTATCAAACACACTGGCACGCCTGCCCGGATCATCGCGGCTGACGATCTCTCCTTCATGCTTGTGGTACAGCAACACGCGCGGCAATTTGGGTTCAGCCTGCAGGGATAGGCGCACGATGCGGCCATCTACCTGCACCTTATCCCCGTCAGAAACGCGCGTGCCCAGTGCCGCAACCGTGCCGTTCACGCTCACCCGCCCCTCGGCTATCCAGGCTTCCATTTCGCGGCGCGAGCCCAGGCCGGCCTGGGCCAATATCTTTTGCAGCCGCTCACCCGCCTGTTTCGTTGCAGAACCTTCAATCATTCGATTACCACCCGTCTTTCCAGCACAGCCTGCGCCAAGGTTCCGCTATCCACATGCTCCAGTTCACCACCGACCGGCAAGCCGCGCGCAATACGCGACACTTTGATGCCCTGCGCACGCAACAAGGCCGCCAGATAATGCGCGGTGGCCTCGCCTTCTACCGTAAAGTTGGTCGCCAGAATGACCTCACACTGCAATTCAAGCGCGCGCTTGACCAATCTTTCCAGCGGGAGTTCCCGCGCACCGATCCCATCCAGCGGCGACAGCCTGCCCATCAGGACAAAGTACATGCCGCGAAAGCATTGCGCCTGCTCCATCATCAGCAGGTCGGCCGGCATCTCCACCACGCACAGCAAACCTGCCTCACGCCGCGGAGAGGCACACAGGGCACAAATATCGTTCTCGGAAAAGTTATTGCATCTGGAACAGTGTTTGACGCTGTCGACCGCGTGATTGAGCGCGTGCGCCAGATGCTGCGCCCCATGGCGATCACATTGCAGCAGGTGATAGGCCATGCGCTGTGCGGATTTTGGCCCCACCCCGGGCAGGCAGCGCAGGGCGCCAATGAGATCTTCCAGACTGGAAGGTGTGTTCATTCAGAAGGGCAGGCTCATGCCGGGCGGCAATTTGGCAGTGAAGCCGCTCATCCGCTGCTGCGTTGTCTCGGCAACCTTTTTCCCTGCATCACTGAATGCCGCAACAATCAGATCTTCCAGCATCTCCCTGTCGTCCAGCACCCCGGGGTCCAGATGTACGCGGCGCACCTCATGCGCGCAGGTCATCGTCACCTTGACCATACCGCCGCCGGACTGACCTTCCACTTCCACTGTGGCCAGTTCGTCCTGTGCCTTCTTCATATTTGTCTGCATCTGTTGTGCCTGCTTCATCAGCCCGGCCAATCCGCCTTTCATCATTTCCACTTCCTCCGCTTAAATTGGCCTGATCGAACCCTCAATCAGTTGCGCACCCAGCTGCGCTTGCGCCTCGCGCACAAAAGCATCCTGCTTGATGGCTGCTTCCGCCTGCTGTTGCCGGGTTTTTTGTTCGTGCTGCTCGACCGCTGCCGGGGTTGCGACATCCACTGTCACACCCAGCTCCACAACCAGTTTGACCGGTCGCGCAAAATATTCTGCCAGCCCTGCCTGCAATTTTTCCAGCGCCATCTTGTTGCTTTGCAGCTGCTTGTGCTGTGGAGACAGTTTCAGCACCAGACGTCCATCGTTAAAACTTGCCAGCACGCTATTTTTTGCCAGCTGCAGTGCCATGCCCTGCACATTCAACTGGGACAACAAGGCATTCCAATCCAGATTGGCGCTGGCCGGAGTGTTTGGCGACCCGGATATCTGCTTCACTGGCACAGGCTCGGCAACCCTCTGTTGCGTGGCAGCCACCGGCGCCGACACAGTTCGCGGCACCGCTTGCCCAACACCCGTTGCGGCTCCTTGCGGGGCAAAAGCCAGCATGCGCAACAGTGTCATGGTGAATCCGGCGTATTCATCCGGCGCCAGTTCGATCTCGTTACGGCCGTGAATCGCGATCTGATAGTTGAGCTGAATCTCTTCCGGCGTGAATTGTTGCGCCAGCTCCAGCAGACGCGCACGTTCCGGCTCATCCTCCGCAATCGCCTGCGGCACAGTCTGTGCCAGTGCGATGCGATGCAGCAAGGTTGCCAGCTCCTGTAAAGCGGACTCGAACGCGATGGTGCGCAGCGCCATGTCGTCGGCAATCTGCAGCAGACCCGCACCATCACCGGTGCGCAACCTTTGCAGCAGATCGAACAAGTAACCCTGATCGATCGCACCCAGCATGGTGCGTACCAATACCTCATCCACCTTGCCGGAGGAATAGGCGATCGCCTGATCCATCAGGCTCAAGGCATCGCGCATACTGCCCTGTGCGGCACGTGCCACCAGACCCAATGCGCCCAATTCGAACGGGATATTTTCCTGCTCCAGCACATATTGCAAATGGGTATTGATAAGTGCCGGTGGCAGTTGCTTCAGGTTAAATTGCAGGCAGCGTGACAGCACCGTGACGGGAATCTTCTGCGGGTCGGTGGTGGCGAGGATAAACTTCACATGCGCCGGCGGCTCTTCCAGCGTCTTCAACATCGCGTTGAAGGCACTCTTCGACAGCATGTGCACTTCGTCGATGATATACACCTTGAAACGCCCGCTGGTCGGCGCATACAGCGCGCCATCCAGCAATTCGCGCATATTGTCCACTTGTGTATTCGAGGCGGCATCCAGCTCGATCAAATCGACGAAACGTCCGCTGTCAATCTCGGTGCAGGCACCGCATACGCCGCACGGCGTGGGGGTGATGCCGGTTTCGCAATTCAGGGATTTGGCAAAGATGCGCGCGATGGTGGTCTTGCCCACGCCCGGNNCGCGCGTGCCGGTGAACAGATAGGCATGGTGCAGGCGGTTTTGCGCCAGCGCATTGGTCAGCGCCTGCACCACATGTTCCTGCCCCGCCAGTTGGGCGAAGTTCCGGGGGCGCCATTTGCGTGCTAATACTGAAGTCGCTGACATTTCACCTTTCGCCCAACCATTTGACCCATCGAGTGCAAACCCCTCGAACAATAAGGAGGCGAGCCTTACCCCCGGCACNNCGCTGCAATGCGGGGAGACCCGCCAAACTTTTTCCAGCCTACTGTGCGCCACGATAGCTGCGTTGCTCTCCTGTCGCTCGCTACGGCTGGTAAACCTTTACTACTTTCTAAATTTGTTTGATCGGAATCATCCCGATCCGTTTCTGCCATTCCGCCGGGCCGATCTCGTGCACCGAGCGGCCTTGCGTGTCCGCCGCTACCGTCACCGGCATCTCATCCACCTCGAACTCGTAGATGGCTTCCNNACACCAGGTAGGCGGCGCCGCCCACTGCCATCAGATACACCGCTGCGTGTTTTTTGATTGCCTCGAGACCGGCCTTGCCGCGCTCCGCCTTGCCGATCATGCCGATAAGCCCGGTCTCGGCCAGCATGGTCTCGGTGAACTTATCCATGCGTGTCGCCGTGGTCGGTCCGGCGGGCCCGACCACCTCGTCGCGCACCGGATCGACCGGGCCGACATAGTAAATGAATCGACCTTTGAAATCCACCGGAAGCGGCTCGCCCCTGGCCAACAGATCGACCAGACGCTTGTGCGCCGCATCACGCCCGGTCAGCAACTTGCCGGACAGCAGCAAGGTCTCGCCGGGCTGCCACTGCACGATGTCCTCGCGCGTAACGGTATCCAGATTGACCCGCCGCGCATCCGCTGCCGGTTGCCAGTGCGCATCCGGATAATCTTCCAGTCGCGGTGGCGTGAACTGTGCCACCCCGCTGCCATCCAGCGTGAAACGGATATGCCGCGTCGCCGCGCAGTTGGGGATCAGCGCAATCGGTTTGGACGCAGCATGGGTTGGATAGTCGAGAATCTTCACGTCCAGCACCGTGGTCAGCCCGCCCAGCCCTTGCGCGCCGATACCCAGCGCATTCACCTTGTCGCACAGCTCGATGCGCAATTCCTCAATGCGGTTCTGCGCCCCGCGCGCTTTCAGCGCGGTCATGTCGATGGGTTGCATCAACGCCTCCTTCGCCAGCAGCATCGCCTTCTCCGCCGTGCCGCCGATGCCGATGCCGAGCTGCCCCGGCGGACACCAACCCGCGCCCATGCCGGGCAACTGACTCACCACCCATTCCACGATGTCATCGCTGGGGTTGAGCATGGCGAAACGCGACTTGTTCTCCGACCCGCCGCCCTTGGCTGCGATGTCAATCTCAATCCGGTCGCCCGGCACCAGTTCGAAATGCACCACCGCCGGCGTGTTGTCGCCGGTGTTCCTGCGCTTGCCCGCCGGGTCGGCGACGATGGATGCGCGCAGCACATTGTCGGGCAGCAGGTAGGCCTTGCGCACCCCCGCATTCACCATTTCGGTGACGCTCAGGGTGGCGTCCGCCCAGCGCACCTCCATGCCGACTCGCACAAAAGCCACCACGATGCCGGTGTCCTGGCAGATTGGCCGCTTGCCCAGCGCGCACATGCGCGAATTGGTGAGGATCTGCGCCATTGCGTCTTTCGCGGCAGGCGACTCTTCCGTGCGATAAGCGGCGGCCAGTGCCTGCAAATAATCCTGCGGATGGTAATACGAGATGAATTGAAGCGCGTCGGCGACGCTGTCGATCAGATCCTGCTGGCGAATGGCGGTCATGGCGATCTTTCGTGGTGTGGTACACCGATTATGGGAGCGTGAGTAATGGGCGTCAAACGGTTAGAATGCGCACCTCTTTAAATCACCCGCCTCCCCCAGCATGGCTATCCAGTGGTTCCCCGGTCACATGACTTCGGCAAAAAAGAAAGCCGCCGAAGCCATGGCGCGCATCGATGTGGTCATCGAAGTGCTGGATGCACGCGTGCCGGAAGCGGGCAGCAACCCGATGATCCGCGAGCTGCGCGAACATCGCCAGCGTCCCTGCCTCAAAGTGCTGAACAAAGCCGATCTCGCCGATCCTGCTGCCACCAAAGCTTGGCTCGATCATTTCAACAGCCGGAAGAACGTGAAGGCGGTCGCGCTCTCGTGCAAGAAGCCGGGCGAGGCCGCGAAGATCCCCAGGCTGTGCCTGGCGCTGGTACCACATCGCGGCACCTCACTCAAGCCTTTGCGCATGATGGTGATGGGCATTCCCAACGTCGGCAAATCCACCTTCATCAACGCACTGCTCAAACGCCGCACCGCCGCCGTCGGGGATGAACCCGCCATCACCAAAAGCCTGCAGCATTTCGACCTCAACGACGCCATGCAACTGACCGACACGCCGGGCATGATGTGGCCGAAGATCGAGCACGAGAGCGACGGCTACCTGCTGGCGGCAAGCAACCTGATCGGACGCAACGCCTATGATGAAAGCGAAGTGGCGGTTTTCCTCGGCGATCTGCTGCTGGCGCATTACCCGGCCCTGCTCACCCGGCGTTACAAATTCCCGCTTGCCGGTCTCGATGGCGTCGCGCTCGTCGCGGCGATCGCCCGGCAGCGCGGTTCGCGCAGCAAAGGGGGTGAATTCGACCTGGAAAAGGCGGCGGCGACTCTGTTGCAAGACTACCGCAACGGCACGCTGGGGCATATCAGCCTTGAAACTCCCGACACGCGCGCCGCGATGCTGGCGCCAAACGACTCCCGTTATAATCTACCGCATGATGAAACCTGACCACTCACACTTTGCCACGACCCGTTTGCCGGTACTGATGCTTTGCCTGGCGCTCGGCGCATGCAGCACCGCCATGCATCAGTCGGATCCGTTCGAATCTGCCAACCGCAAAATCTATGTTTTCAACGACACTGTCGACCGCGCCGTGCTGAAACCGGTGGCCAGAGGGTACGACAAGGTGATGCCGGGCGTTGGCAAAACATTGGTAAACAATTTCTTTTCCAATCTGAATGACATCAAGGTCACCTGCAACGACCTGCTGCAGCTCAAATTCCGCCAGGCGGCGAGCGATGGCAGCCGTGTGCTGTTCAATACCACGTTCGGATTATTCGGGCTGCTGGAAATCACCACGCGCCTGCCGAAACACGACGAGGATTTCGGCCAGACCCTGCGCTACTGGGGTGTCCCCGCCGGTCCTTACCTGATGCTGCCGCTGCTGGGCCCCAGCACCGTGACCGACAGCGCGGGGCTGTATGGCGACAGCCTGACCCCCGGCATCGGTGACATCGGGCATGTGCCGACCCGCAACTCGCTTTATTCCGGCAAGGTCATCAATACCCGCGCCCGCCTGCTGGATAGCGAAAAGGTACTGGATGACGCCCTGGACCGTTACGGCTTCCTGCGTGATGCCTACCTGATGCGGCGCACCAGCCTGGCTTATGACGGCAATCCGCCGCGCCCCAATTACGACGAGTTCGACGAGGAAGAATAAAAAACGGCGGGTCCATTCCCGCCGTTTTTTTGCAGCCGTTCAGCGTGCGTTGCGCAACGCCTCGATGCGCTCATCCAGCGGTGGATGGCTCATAAACAGACGGGATAACCCGCCACCGCTGGAAATCGCCATGGCCGACATATTTTTTGGCAGTGCTGCCGCCTGCTCATGGTTCAGCTTCAGGCGTTCCAGCGCGGCGATCATCTTTTGCCGCCCGGCCAGATTTGCTCCGCCCGCATCCGCGCGGAATTCGCGCTGGCGCGAAAACCACATAACGATGGTGCTGGCCAAAATGCCCAGCACGATCTGGGCGGCGATTTCTGCCACGAAGGCGCCAATGCCGGGGCCGTTGCGGCCATCGTTTTTCAGCAGCACGCGGTCCACCAGAATGCCGAACAGCTTGGCGAAAAACACCACGAAGGTATTCACCACGCCCTGAATCAGCGCCAGCGTGACCATGTCACCGTTGGCAACGTGGCTGATCTCATGTGCCAGCACGGCTTCAGCCTCCTCCCGGCTCATGGCGCGCAACAGGCCGGTGCTCACCGCCACCAGCGCGTTGTTTCGATTCCAGCCAGTGGCAAAGGCATTCACGTCCGGCGCATCGTAGATCGCCACTTCCGGCATGCCGATGCCGGCCGCATCCGCCTGACGGCGCACAGTATCGACCAGCCAGCGCTCGGTCGGATCCTGTGGATTTTCGATCACATGCGCACCCACCGACTGTTTGG
The DNA here is from genome assembly GCA_002421915.1 of Gallionellaceae bacterium UBA6222. Lineage (GTDB taxonomy): Bacteria > Pseudomonadota > Gammaproteobacteria > Burkholderiales > Gallionellaceae > Sideroxyarcus. The sequence goes on along the minus strand of DISA01000044.1, from coordinate 19,165 downwards.
CCATCCATTTCGACAGTAGGAGGGAGACAATTGAACCGGAAAAGCCGATCACTGCCGACAGGGTCAGCAAGGCATTGAAGTTGATCGCCCCGCTTTCATCCAGTACACGATCCACGCCCAACAGACGCAGGGTGATGCTGATGACTGCCAGCACAGCAATGTTGGTCAGGACAAACAAGAAAATTCGCTTCATACACTCTCTCCATGAATCAGGTTAGGGTCTCGCCCGCCCTGCAGTTAATTTACCCGCGCCGCAGATGGGGTGCAGTTTCATTTTTTCAAGCCCGGCGTTCGATAGCGCAAGTCGGAATAAGTTCGCTTGCCTCGCCTTGCGTCCAGCTATAGCATCACCACCGGATCATCACAGGATCAAGACCATGCCAAATCGCTACACCCACACCGCCATCTCGCTGCACTGGCTGATCGCACTGCTGATCTTTGCGGCATTCCCGCTCGGCGTCTACATGCATGACTTGCCGTTGTCACCCGATAAATTGCGCCTGTACAGCTACCACAAATGGATCGGGGTCACGATCTTCATGCTGGCCATCATCCGCCTGGTGTGGCGCGCCACACACCGCCCGCCGCCTTTGCCCGCCAATATGCCCAAGTGGGAACGTTTCGCGGCGGAAAGTGTGCACCATCTGCTCTATGCCCTGCTTTTCCTCATCCCTCTGAGCGGCTGGCTGATGAGTTCCGCAAAAGGGTTTCAAACCGTCTGGTTCGGTGTGCTGCCCCTGCCCGATCTGCTCGGCAAGAACAAGGAACTCGGCGACCTGCTGCAGAAAGTGCATGAGCTGCTCAATTTCAGCCTGCTCGGATTGGTGCTGGGCCACGCCGGCGCAGCGCTCAAGCACCATTTCATCCGGCACGACACCATCCTCGAACGGATGCTGCCTTTTCTGCGGAGGAACTCATGAGAATCATTCTGCTTGCACTATCGTGTCTGCTCTCCCAGCCCGCACTGGCGGCCAACTATTCCACTCTCGTGCCGCAGCAAAGCAGTGTGACCTTCGTGTCCACCCAGATGGGTGTTCCGGTCGAGGGTGAATTCAGGAAATTTAACGCCACCATCACGCTCGATCCCGACCACCCGGAGCGGGGGACTGCGCGTATCAATATCGATCTGGCGAGCATCGACACCGGCAATCAGGAGGCGAACGAAGAGGTCGTCAAGCCGCTCTGGTTCGATGCCGCCGCCCATCCTGTTGCCAGCTTCACCTCCACCGCTGTCAAGCCGCTGGGACAGGGCCGCTATGCAGCCTTTGGCAAACTGACAATCAAGGGTAAAACGCTCGACACGCAAGCGGTTTTCAACATTGAAAAGCAGCCGGGGCAACTGCTGCTCCCCGGCTCGTTCAAACTCAAACGACTGGATTACGCTATAGGTTCTGGCATCTGGAGCGATACCAGCGCCGTGGCCGATGAAGTTCAGATTCGCTTCCGGTTTGTCGTCGCCAAACCCTGACACACAATGCATATCAGTTTGAAACAATGTACCGGTTTGTTTGCTGATCAACTCGCCCGGCAGTGCTACCCCGTGGTGTCCTCCAGAAAGTGGATGGCATCCCTGCTCGCTTTGGCCTGATACATGGCAGCATCGGCCCTGGCCAGTATCTGTTCCTGATCTGCTGCCTCCCCCTGAAATAGCACCACACCGATGCTCGCAGTACAGGTGTGCTGCACGCTGACCGGCGACTGGCCTTCCACCTGATAGTGCAACTGGTAGGGGGTGGATAGTGTGGCGCGGATCTTTTCCGCCACAATCCGTGCCTGGCGGGCAGAGATATCCCGGTCTGTATCCAGCTCATTCAACAGCACCACAAATTCATCACCGCCAAAGCGCGCCACCGTATCCACCCCGCGCAGACAACTCTCGATACGGCTGCCCGCCTCAATCAGCAACAGGTCGCCCACGCTGTGGCCATAGTTGTCGTTGAGCGGCTTGAAATTATCCATATCCAGAAACATGATCGCCGCATAGCGCCCGCTGCGTTTGCCCGCCTCCACCACCTGGTGCAGGCGGTCATTCAGCAGACGCCGGTTGGGCAAGCCGGTCAGCGTGTCGAAGAACGCCAGCATGCGCAGTTGTTCGGTTGCTTCATCGATGCGATGCTGCAACAGCGCGCGCTCCCGCTGCAACTGGGCCGCCATCTCATTGATACCCTCGGTGAGGGTGCTCAACTCATTGATGCATACCTCATGCCGGACACGGGTGTACAACTCGCCGTTGCCAATGGCATGGACAGCAAAGTTCAGGTGGTGGATGGGATGGGTCAGCCTGCGGCTGGCGCGATACACCAGATAGGCCGCAACCAGCAGCAGCAAGGCTGTTGCCAGCACCACCGCCAGCAGTAACTGTCGCTGTTCCCGGCGTGTCTGCTCCCAGCTCAGGGCGACCTTGACCATCCCGATCTCGGATGAGCGGGTATTTTCTTCCACCCTGTCCAGGGGCAGTTGTGCCGCATAGACAGGCTGAAAAAGCACCACCCTCCGACCGTCATCATGTGTTGTCTGACCCGCTGTCGCGGGAATGGGCATCTCGATATCCCCCACCGCAGTCAGCAACACCCCGTCGTGGCCGGTAATGTGAACGGACAGCACATCGGGCTCGCGCAGCACCTGCGAGGCTAACTCATGCAGGAATTCCAGGTTATTCGAAAAAATACCATATTCGCAGCCAGCCACCAGTTGCCGCACCAGCAACTGGCCGCGCGCCAACTGGCTTCGCTCCATGCTTGCGGTACGGTCATACAGGAAAATGCCCGTGATCAGCACCGCCGTCACCAGCAACGGCAACAGGGTGAGCCAAGAAATATATCTGCCGATGCTGTAGCACGTTTTCATCGTGTGCTCCCCGTCGTGGCGCGGTCTATATCTATACGCAACGCCTCAATGGAGCGAACATTAAGACGCAGCGAGCGTGCGACTGCCGCGTTGAGCGCAATTTCGTACAACTGCGGGAACTGTGCCGGTGGCAGGTGCCCCGTATCGAGAAAGGTGGCCGCCATCCCTGCCGACTGGGCTGCTTGTTGCTCCGGTGTCGAAAATACCGCACACAACGCCCCCGCATTCACATATGCGGCAGACAAGCCGATCAGGGGAACACCGCGCTGGTAAGTGCTGAGCAGAATATTGCGGATGGTGGAAGAGTTGTAGATTTCACTGTCGGGCACCGCCAGCAACACCTCGCTTTGTGCCAGCAGCAGATTCAGGTGGGCGGCCAGACTGCTCCCATGCCGCAACGGCAAGGTGATTAGTTCTGCCCCCTGTTGCAGCAATTCACGCCTTAATGGCTCGGACGAGAAAATCCCGCCATCTGCATAGAGTACGCCGACTCGTGTTCGTGCAGGCAACGCAGCCCGCAACAGTGCGACCTGGCGCGACCAGGGCTGATCCAGGTAGAGCGCGGAAACTGGTTTGGGTGCGCGATGCACTGCCTGAATCCGGGCAAAATTTCGGCTGGTTAGCATGGTCGCCAGCAGTGGTCCACGCGAGTTGGCAGCCGCCCATTGCGCCGCTTTTGTCCCCACTGTTACCAGCAAGTCAGCCTGCGCCGGGACATCTTTCTGTTGCATTAAATCATGCACCTCAAGGCGCGCACCCGGTGGCAGGTTCTGCTCAAACGCCTGCCGAAAGTGTTGATACGGCGCATCCGATCCGCTCAACAGCAACAGGATGTGACTTTGCCCTGCCGTGCTGGCGCAGGAAAACAGCAACAAGTAACACGGCAACCACGCTTGCAAGCCTCGCTTCAGGATTTTGGATATAAGGTTCAATCCGTGCGCCTCACCACTTCAACGCCAGCGTCGCGAAGACGCGCCGGTCGAATACATTGTTGGCAACATACTCGGTGTAAGCGGTATCAAACAGGTTCTGGATGGTCAGCGCGACCTCGCCCCGCCACGTCCCGCCGCCATGAAAGGATTTCGCGGCGCGCACATCAAAACGGCGCTGGGCGGGCTGGAAGTCAGCCAGCGGGCGGTCCATGGGTTGCAAGGCATCCTGATAGTAGAACGCACTGCTGACCGACCAGCCATCACCCATTCGCCGTGAATACAGGGCGCTGGCGCTGTTCATCGGTATGCTGCCGGTCACCAGATCGTTATAGCGCGCGGGATCCACGGTGGAAAATGCGTTCTCGCCGGCGGCGAACAATGCGGGGCCGTTGCTGCGTGCCAGAATGTGGGCGGCATTGAGTGTCAGCTTACTGTCCCGCCCCATGTTGTACTTGAAGGTCAGCTCGACTCCCCTCATCTCGCTGGCAGCGCCATTGACAAAGGTGTTGCTCAGGTGCGATTTGTAGATTCCGTCACGCAACTGGTCGCTGAACAGGCGCAGATCAAGCAACATCCCCTGCTGCGGAAACTCGCCAAGATAGCCCAGTTCGCGCGACAGCATGCGTTCCGGCAGCAAACCGGGGGACATCACACTCGCATTGGGCACGATCAGAACTCCGGGTGAGACGGGCGGAAAATTTGTTTCCACCAGAGCAGGCGTGCGATAAGCAACGGAAGTACCCAGGCGCAAGGTCTGCTGCGGCGCGACATGCAGATTCAGGGAGGCGCGCGGTGATAAGTTTTCGTGCCCCATGCGGTTGTGTTCAAACATGGCGCCGGTATTGACCAGCAGCATGTTTGTCGGCCGCCATTCGTCGTGGGCGAAGAAACGCCATTCGTCGCTGCTCGTCTGGCTGACGTAATCGACTGGCAGGGAAAGCCAGGCAAAAACCGGGGCATGCCCGCGTGCATCCAGACTATCCCGGCGCAAGGCAGCGCCATATACCAGACGATTGCGCTCCGACAGTGCCAGCGTGTGCTGCACTTCTATCTCGTCGCGCCCGGATTTCATTGATTGCAGGACGTGGTCGGTAAACAGAATACCCCCCAGATACACGGTAAGCGCCTCGTGCTGCGCGAGTTGCAGGTGGTAGAACCGCACGCGCAGCTCGTCCCCGCCCGCCAATGCACGAACCCAGTCCAGTTGCGCGAAGCCAGAATTGGCAATCACGTCATGCGGCATGTTGCCATTGGTGGTGGCGGTGTCTCCCGGCAGCCGGTACGGATTGACGGGATAAGGGTTCTTGTCGACAAAACCGACACCCTGTGTATCGTGGCTGAAACCGAACTGGAAATCGAAGCTGTCCACCGTGTTGGGGCGGTAGTTGGCGCGGTAGTTGAGCAGGCGCGCCTGATTGCTGTCGTTGTTGTTGCGCAGCAGGGCATTCTGGTTTGCCAGCGTAAGCGGGACCTGCGGTGGCAATTCGCCCAGGTCGGTATAACCGTTGTCCGCCGTGTAGGCCAGCGTCACACGGTAGTCGTACTTCTCCCCGCTTGCACCGAAACGGGCGGAGGTATCGTTGATACCGTGTGTGCCATACGTGTAGCTGATATGCCTGCCGCCCGCGCTGGCCGCATCGCGGGTAGTGATGCTGATCACACCCTGGGTTGAATTAGCGCCGTGCGAAGCGGCAGCCGGGCCCCGAATCACTTCAATGCGCTCGATGTCTTCCACCGTAAGCGGAATATCGGCCCATTCCACCGAGCTCAAGGGCGGCAGATAGACGCTGCGCCCGTCAATCAACACCTGCATGCTGCGGGAGTACTGGTCGATCACCCCGTGGTAGGCAGCAAAGCCCTGGCTACCCTTGTAGTAACTGACATACATGCCCGGCACCAGCTTGAGCAGATCGGTGACGGTGCGCGAGCCGGAGGCGACGATCATATCGCGGTCGATCACCGTCATCGCATTGGGGGCTTCAGACAGCGGCTGCGCCAAGCGCGAGGCGCTCAATGCCACCGGGAATTCCTGAAAATAGTCCAGTTCGCCTGACGGCTCTGCCGCACCCGCCGTCAGCACCGCACTGCCGCAAAGCAGCATGGATAATTTTATTATTTGATTCATTAAGTTGCCCCCGCCTGATGGGTTGGGAGGATAACCCACGCCTCCATTTTTGAATAGCCGGAAGAAGCCCGGAAAAGACGTTTAGATCGGGAGATTACTTGCGGTATTTCCGCACCAGCCCGACCAGCACACCGAATATTTCCAATGTCCCGTGCGGGCGAATGATGGGGTAGGCAGGATTTTCCGGGCGCAGGATGAATTTGCCGCGTTCTTTTTCCAATGTCTTCAGGGTGAAGTCGCCGTCCACGATGGCGACCACGATATCGCCGACATTGGCCAGATCACGTTTCTCCACCACCGCGACATCGCCGTCGTGAATACCGGCACCGCTCATCGAATCCCCCTTCACCTTGATCAGCGTGGTCTTTGAAGGCGTATCGACCAGCATCTCGTCGATGATGTGATACTCGCCCTGGGTCGCACTCACCATGACCGGCATGCCGGCCGGAACCGAAGCATCTGCCAGCGGGCGCGCAAAGAATTGACTGGTCGGAATCCAGATGCCGTCCGGCGTGCGCTCGATGAAGCCGGCTTCACCCAGCCGGTCCAGGATCGCCTTGACCCACGACTTGGAGGCAATGCCAAACACTTCACACAGCGAAGCGTAAGAGGGAATACTTTTCCAGTCGGCGTAATAGTCTTGCAGCTTGGCAAGGTACTCGACATCTCTGGCATTGGCAGGCGTGAAATCACTCATGGCGGCATCCAAACAGAACGAACGTGCTGCGCAGCATAGAGAACGCTTGTTCTGCTGTCAATCCGAATAATCCCAAAAACAGCAGGCTGTCACGCGGAGAATACTTTTTCCGGGATGATCCACTTTGCGGTGGCGATTCATCGGCAATATCGGATACCAGCGCTTCAAGCGCGTGGGGTGCTGGACAGCACCGCCACCTGCAGCGCATGGGTCAGTACCAAGATCTGATCCTTCAGGCCAAGCAGCGTGCTGCACAGTTCGCGCGCGCGTCCGACCTCGCCGGCATCGCGCAGGCGGATAATTTCCGCGCCGGCTTCATGCACCCGCACATGCACCGGTTCGATCGCGGCGAATTCCGGCAGGTGGCCGTAGGTGGCTTTGCCATGCCCGTAATACCAGTGACCGAAGCGGCATTGGTGATGACTTTTCAGTTCCGCTGCGGACAACCCCAATGGTGCATTCTCCACCGCCAGAGTGACGCGCTTGACCCACTGCAAGTGGTCGTGTTGCGCCACCAGCAAGGGCAGGTTGCTGATCTCCCAGCGCACATCCGCCCACAGCGCCCAATTGGGATCGGGATGATACAGGTGCGCCCAGTCAGCCACCTGTGATGCCGGCATTGGGCGCGCGATGCCGTACCCCTGCGCCTCGTCGCAGCCGAGGCGCATCAGCAATATGCCATGCTCGGCAGATTCAACTCCCTCGGCAATAATCGAACGATTGAACAGTTGTACCAACCCGATCACGGCTTCCACGATGGTGATGTCCTGCTCGTCATCCAGCATGTCGCGCACGAAGGATTGGTCGATCTTGAGCGTTTCCACCGCAAGGTGCTTGAGGTAGCTCAAGGAAGAATAGCCGGTACCGAAATCGTCCAGCGCGAAAACCACACCGAGGCGCTGGCAGGCGGCGATCTGGTCACTCGCCCGTTGCAAATCGTCGAGTGCCACCGACTCCAGAATCTCGATCTCCAGCAGCGCGGGCGCCACTGCCGGATGGCGCGCCAGAAGCTGTGCCAATCGTGCCGCGAAATCCTCGCGCTGAAAATGGTGCGCGGCTATATTCACGCTCACCGGCCACACCGCGCCGCTTGCCTGCCACTGTTCCATTTGGCGCAATGCCTGCCCGATCACCCACTCGCCGATATCCACAATCAGGTCGGTCTGTTCCGCCAGCGGCAGAAAATCCAGCGGCGGGATCAGCCCGTCCTGCGGATGCTGCCAGCGCAGCAAGGCTTCCATCCCGATCACCTTGCCGTTGCGCAGATTGACCTTGGGCTGGTAATACAGCACCAGTTCATCCGCCCGCAAGGCCTCGCGCAGACGCAACAGGCTGCGATGTGTGGCCCGCACTTCCTCGTCTTCTGACACATTGAACAGATGGAAGCGGTTGCGCCCCAGTTGCTTGGCCTGATACATGGCCTGATCGGCATGGCGCAACAGTGTGTCGCTGTCTGCCTCGTCGAAGGGATAGACCGTCAGCCCGATACTCGCCGAAATGGCGATGGCACCCACATCCTGGCAACAGGGTGCGGCAATGGCATCAAGGATACGTTGCGCGGCGGCATAAATTTCCTCCACGTTCTCGGCATCACCGAGCAGCAACACGAATTCGTCGCCGCCCAGCCGCGCCACCGAGTCCTCGCTGCGCAAGTTGTTTTCCAGACGGCGTGCAATTTCCACCAGCAGGCGGTCGCCCACCTCGTGCCCATAGCGGTCGTTCACCGGTTTAAAACCGTCCAAGTCGAGCAGGCATACACCCAGCAATTTGTTTTGTCGCTGTGTTGAAGCCAGCGCGCGCTCAAAACGGTCGGAAAGCAAGGCACGGTTGGGCAGGCCGGTCAATGCGTCATGTCCGGCCTGCCATTGCACTGCATGCAGCAGCTTCTTGTTGTCCGTCACATCGTGGAATACCAGCACGCAGCCGATCAGTGTGCCATCCTGCAGGCGAATCGGTGCGGCAGAATCCTCGATACAATATTCCTTGCCATCGCGGCTGATGAGCACGGTGTGATTGGCGAGACTCACCGTTTTGCCGTGGCGCAGAACCAGTTCAACCGGGTTCTCCACGCGCATGCGCGTCGATTCATTGACGATATGAAAGATTTCCGCCAGCGGTCTGCCTACAGCCTCGTCCAGCGTCCAGCCGGTGAGTTTGACCGCGACCGGATTCAGGAAGGTAATGCACCCCTCGGCGTTGGTGGTGATGACCGCATCGCCGATCGAGGCCAGGGTAACCTCTGCCTGTTCCTTTTCCATCTGGATGGTGCGCACCAGTTGCGCAATCTGGCCCGCCATCGCATTGAACGCCCGGGTGGTCGCGCGCAATTCCGGTGCGCCATACAGCGGCGCTCGGACGGCGTGGTCACCGGACTCAAAAGCCTCTGCAGTCGACTTCAGTTCGCGCAAGCCGCGCAGTGTGGAGCGCATGATCAACCAGGACAATAGCGCGATGCCCAGCAGCACCACCATCACCGCCTTGACCTGATTGGTGGCCTGTTGCCATGCAGGATCCAGCGCATGGGCCACCTCAAGGCCGATGGTCAGCGTGCCATACGGGACTCCGTCCTCTTCCAGCGGCAGGGTGGCCTGCGGCATATCCATGCCCATGCGCGCAACGAACCAGTCGGGTGCGCGCCCGTTGGGCGGTATCTGCCCGGCGACCTCGATGCGCGTTCCGTCCGCACCGAGCCAAACCAGACCATTGAGAGCCGGGCGGACATTCACTTCCTGTTGCAGAAAGTGCATCACCACCCGATAGTCGCCCTGCCGCAATTTCTCGATCAGGCGGTGCGGCACAGTCGCTTTCAGGACGGAGAATTCCTCGGCTAAACGCGCCTGCGCGAACACCCTTGCCTCCTGCGTCATCAACACGGTGCGCACAGAGGCCACCAGTGCCACCGTCAACAACACCGCACCCAGCAGGCGGGCGATCAGCGGGGTGTGATGCCAGAGATTGGAGACTGCGGAGTACAAGTTCGAGATTGCAGCGAGTATTGGCGTTATGCCGAAGGCTTATTTGCCTTTGGCCGCCATCAGCTTCTCATATTTGGCCTGCAGTTGTTCCATGCTTTCGACGTGGTTGGGGTCTTTGGGGATGCAGTCCACCGGGCAGACTTCCACGCATTGCGGGGTATCGTAGTGACCGACGCATTCCGTGCATTTGTTCGGGTCGATGATATAGATGGTGTCGCCTTGCGAGATGGCGTCGTTCGGGCATTCCGGCTCGCACACGTCGCAGTTGATACATTCATCGGTGATGATCAGTGCCATTGCTTACTCTCCTTAAAGTGCCTTTTTATCATTCAGTCGTGCCGCCACCAGGGGCGATACAAATTTGCTCACGTCGCCGCCGAAGCGCGCAATCTCGCGCACCATGCTGGCGGAGATAAAGGTGTACTGCTCCGCCGGCGTGAGGAATACCGTCTCGACATCCGGGTGCAGATTACGGTTCATCCCCGCCATCTGGAATTCGTATTCAAAGTCGGACACCGCGCGCAAACCGCGCAACACCACGCGCGCATTCTTTGCCCGCACATAATTCATCAGCAACTCGTCAAAACCGTCAACTTTGACGTTATGAAAATCCACAAACACTTCACGTGCCATCGCCACCCGCTCATCCAGGGTGAACAGCGTGGCAACCCGGCTTGCCGCGACTGCCACAATCACTTCGCCAAACAGACCGGCGGCGCGCCGCACCACGTCCTCATGCCCGCGCGTGAGGGGGTCGAACGTGCCCGGATAGACGACTCTAATCATCGTTTCTGCACCCCAGTAAACAGTAAGTTACGGCACCCGCCTTGCCTTGTTTCAATATTTGCCAGTCTGTTCCCGCATCGAAGGCGCTGCCACTTTCGACATAAACCACCCCGCCCGGTGCCAGCAAACCCGCCAGGTGCGGCAGTAATTGTGACAAATATTCACTCTGGAACGGAGGATCAAGGAACACCACATTGAAGGCGCCATTGGCTCGGGTGGCGAATTTTAGCCCATCATCACGGTGCAAGGCTACCTTGCCCAGTGCCAATTTTGCCGCATTATCCTGCAATGCCTTGAATACGGCAGGGTTGCTTTCCACCATGACCACCTCATCCGCACCGCGCGAGGCGGCTTCAAACCCGAGTGCGCCGCTGCCGGCGAACAGGTCGAGACAACGCTTGCCGTACAGCGCCTGCCCCAGCCAGTTGAACAATGTCTCGCGCACACGGTCGGGCGTTGGACGCAGTCCGTTGCTGTCCGGAAAGTGAATGATGCGGCTGCGATGCGTGCCGCCGATGATGCGTACCTTGTTTATTTTTCCGCCCCCCTGCTTGGCCACAGGTTCTCACGGATGGCACACGGTTAAGGGCAATCAACCCAAACTTATCCGTGAACATCCGTGTTCATCCGTGGCGGATTGTTATTTTCCTATTCCGGAGCACCGACAATCACCGTTGCCATCGCATCCGTGTCGAGGCGCCGCCGGAACGCATCGTTAATATCGCTGACCGTGACACGCTCGATCTGTTGCGGAAAATCATCCAGATAGGTCAGCGGCAAATTGTAGAAACCGATCAGACTGAGGTAGTTGAGAATCTTGCTGTTGCTGTCGATGCGCAACGGGAACCCGAAGATGATGTTCTGTTTGGCGGCGCGCAATTCCTTTTCGGTCACACCTTGCCCGATGAAAGACCGCAATGTCTCCCTGACCACCTGCAACGCCTCATCGGCCTGCTCCTTCTTGGTCTGCAAGCCGATCTGGAACGCGCCCGGCTGCTGCATCGCCATGAAATAGCTATACACGCTGTATGCCATGCCGCGTTCCTCGCGCACCTCGCTCATCAGGCGCGATACGAAGCCGCCGCCGCCCAGAATGTAGTTGCCAACATAAAGCGGAAAGTAGTCCGCATCATTGCGCGCGACACCGGGTGCGCCGATGAGAATGTGGCTTTGGCTTGCCGGATGCGCAATGCGCTCTTCGTGCGCGGCAATCTTCATCACCACCGGCGGCAACGTACTCGCCGCTGCCCCCTGCGGCAGGTTTGCCGTCAGGCGTTGTGCAATCATTTCCGCCTGCTGGCGCGACACGTCACCCATCAGCGCCACCACCGCATTGCCTGCCGTATAGTGCGCACGATAAAAATTTACCAGATCGTCGCGCTGAATCTTTTCCACATCGGCCACGCCGGTCTGCCAACCGTAAGGATGGGAACCGAATACCGCCCGACCGAAAGCGCGATCCGCCAGGAATTCAGGTTTGGTTTCGGCCTCGCGCAAGCTGGCGACCAACCGTTTCTTCTCGCGTTCAAGCACCTGCTGCGGAAACACAGGGTGTTGCAACACCGCCACCATGATGGCCAGTGCCGCTTCGCGCTCGGTATCACTGCTCAGGGTGCGCAGTGCCAATCCGGAACGGTCCGAGTCAAAGTTGCCGGAAATTTGCCCCCCAATATCGGCCAGCCGCCGCGAGATGTCGTCCTCGCTCAAGGTTGCCGTGCCAAGATCGAGCAGGCCGTGGGTCAGCCCGGCAACGCCCATCTTGTCCGCCGCGTCAAAGGCGCTGCCGGCGGGAAAATTTACCGCCACGTCGAGCATGGGCAGGTTGTGATCCTCGACAAAATAAACGCGTGCCCCGCCGGGTGTCTGCCAGTGCTGGATCTGCGGCGTGGCCCAGACGCTGCCGGTGAAACCGCACAGCAGCCATATAGCAATCAATTTAGTGCGCATGCCGCATCTCCATTTTTTTCTTCGGTTCACCGCTCAGCGGTTGCGGATCAAGCACGGCTACGGTCAATTGGTCGTCCTGCAATATCTCGCGTGCCACTTGCTGCACCTGTTCTGCCGTCACCGTCTGCAGTTTCTGCAACATCAGCGGCAGGCTGCGGTGTGACAATCCGATACTTTCCAGTTGCCCGATCTGCATCGCCTGATAGAACACCGAATCCAGCTTGTACACTTCGGCGGCCGTGACCTGGGCGCGTACCCGCCGCAATTCTTCCTCGCTCACACCCTCGCGCACGATCAGCTGCAATTGTTCGCGCAACGCCGCCTCCAGTTCGCTCACCTCCCTGCCGGGGGCGGGTGTCGCCTCCAGCGAAAACAGGGTCGGCCCGCGCGAGGTGTTGGCATAACTTGCGCCGATGCTGTTTGCCACCTGCCGTTCGCGCACCAGCGACCTGTTCAACCGCGCTGAATCATTGCCATCCAGCACCCCCGCCAACACCGACAGCGCGTAAGGCTGCCAGTCCTTTTTCACATCGTGCAAAGTCGGTGCGTGATACGCCATGACCAGATACGGCAACTCTGCCGGCGCTTTGACCACCATGCGCTTGATACCGCGCTGCGCCGGTTCCAGATAGGGTTTGCGCAGCGGCAGTCTGCCTGCCGGGATGCGTCCGTAATAACGCTGCGCCAGGGCAAAGACCTCTTTTGCGTTGACATCCCCGGCGATCACCAGTGTCGCGTTGTTCGGCGCATACCAGGTTTGATACCAGTCGCGCGCATCGCTCACCGTCATGTTCTCCAGATCGTTCATCCAGCCGATGATGGGGTTGCGGTAGGGATGCTCCTGATAGGCGGTCGCCATCAGGCGTTCGTCGAGCAGGGCATGCGCATCGTCATCGGTACGCCAGCGGCGTTCTTCCATCACCACCTTGATCTCCCTGGCAAACTCCTCCTTGCTCAACACCAGGTTGTGCATGCGGTCGGCTTCCAGCTGCATCGCCAGCGGCAGCTGCGATTTGTGCAACTGCTGGAAATAGGCGGTGTAGTCGTAGCTGGTGAAAGCATTTTCCCGCCCGCCCGCCGCCGCGATACGCCGCGAAAATTCACCCGACGGAACCGACTTCGTGCCCTTGAACATCATGTGCTCCAGAACATGCGCCACTCCGGTGACACCGGTACGCTCATCCATGCTACCGGCGCGATACCAGATCTGCTGCACCACCGTCGGCGCCCGACGGTCTTCCTTGACCACCACCTTCAGCCCGTTTTGCAATGTGGTCTCGAACACTTCTGCCTGTGCCGTGGCGGCAAGCAGCAAACTTAAAAGAACAGCATAAAGTCTCATCTATCTCATCCCGAACCGTTAAAATGCGCGCGCATTATGCGACATTTCTTCCACTGCCGAATACGCCTGCATGTTTAGCTTCCTGAAAAAAACACCGTCAACTCCCGAATCAAAGAGCTGGCTGGCGCGCCTGACCGCCGGGCTGGCGCGCACCGGTGGACAGTTGTCCACCCTGCTGGTTCCCGGCGGTAAGATCGACGACGAATTGTACGAAGAACTGGAGACCGTTCTCATTACCGCGGATGTGGGTATGGACGCAACCCGGCGTCTGTTGGCCGATGTGCGCCGTCAAGTCAAGGAACAGAGTCTGCATGAAGCCGGACAACTGCGGGAAGCCCTGGCGCAGGCACTGCACAGATTGCTCGCACCGCTGGCACAACCCCTGCGCACCGATACGCACAAACCCTTCGTCATCATGCTGTGCGGGGTTAACGGCGCAGGCAAGACCACATCCATCGGCAAGTTAGCCCGCTATTTCCAGAATCAGGGGCAATCGGTATTGCTGGCAGCGGGCGACACCTTTCGCGCTGCCGCGCGCGAGCAGTTGCAGGAATGGGGCAAGCGCAACGATGTGACCGTCATCGCGCAACAAAGCGGCGATGCCGCTGCCGTCATCTTCGACGCGGTGCAGGCAGCACAGGCGCGCGGCATCGATATTGTACTGGCCGACACTGCCGGTCGCCTGACTACCCAGGCACACCTGATGGAGGAAATCAAAAAGGTGAAACGCGTCATTGCCAAGGTGATGCCCGATGCACCGCACGAAGTGTTGCTGGTGCTGGATGCCAACACCGGGCAAAACGCGCTGTCCCAGGTAAAAGCCTTCGACGAGGCGCTGGGCGTGAGCGGGCTGGTACTGACCAAACTGGACGGCACGGCCAAGGGTGGCGTCATTGCCGCCATCGCCCAGTCCCACCCGATCCCCGTGCGCTTCATCGGCGTGGGAGAAGGCATGGACGATCTGCGTCCCTTCATCGCGGAAGAATTCGTGGCCGCATTGCTGGGGTTAAGAACTTAACTGCAAAATCCAAATGATCCAGTTTAACCAGGTCTATAAACGTTACCCCGGCGGCCATGAGGCGCTGAAAAATGTCAGCTTCGGCATTGCCGAAGGCGAGATGGTCTATCTCACCGGACATTCCGGCGCGGGCAAGAGCACCCTGCTCAAACTGATCGCCGCCATCGAACGCCCGACCAGCGGCAGCGTGCTGGTCAGGGGACAGAATATTCGCTCCATCAAACGCGAAGCGATCCCGCCCTTGCGCCGCAATTTCGGCCTGGTCTTTCAGGATCACAAATTGCTGTTTGACCGCAACGCATTCGACAATGTGCTGCTGCCGCTACAGATCTGCGGCTTCGATCCGCGCGAGGCGGCGAAACGCGTGCGCGCCGCCTTGGACAAGGTTGGGCTGCTGGCGCGCGAAAAGGCCAACCCCATCGCGCTTTCCGGCGGCGAACAGCAGCGCCTGTGCATCGCCCGCGCCATCGTCAACCATCCCAACATCCTGCTGGCAGACGAGCCGACCGGCAATCTCGACGTCGAGTACGCACACGAGATCATGGCGATCTTCCAGTCTTTCCATCAAGTCGGCGTGACACTCATCATCTCCACCCACGACGAGGGGGTGCTGGCAAAATTTCCGGCACGCGTCCTGCATCTGAAGCAGGGGGAATTGCAATGAACACATTGCGCGAACATCTGCGGGTACTGCGTGAAACCCTGCAACGCCTGCTGCTGACGCCGGGTGCATCCCTGCTCAGCATCCTCGTGACCGGCATTGCATTGAGTCTGCCCGTCGGCGGCTACATCCTGCTGCAGAGTATGCAGACACTGGATGCCAGGCTCGGCACAAAACCGCAGATCAGTCTTTACCTCGCCGGCGGCATGAGCGCAGCCGAGATTGGCAAACTGGGCGACAGATTGCGCCGGCACGAGGCGATTGAAGCGGTGGAATTCATTGCACGCGATGCGGCGCTGAAACAATTGCGGCAAAGCACGGGGCTGGCGGATGTGATTGACGGACTGACACAGAATCCCTTGCCGGATGCCTATGTCGTCCATCCCAAAAGCAGGGATCCGGCCACACTCGAAGCGCTGCGCAACGAGATACAGGCCATCACCGGTGTCGCGCATGCACAACTCGATTCAGACTGGCTGCGCAAACTGGAGGCGATCCTGAATTTCGGACAACTGGCGGTTGCGCTGCTGGCGGCCTTGTTGAGCTTCGCCTTGGTTGCCATCACCTTCAACACCATCCGTTTGCAGATTCTGACCCGGCGGCAGGAGATCGAAGTCGTGAAACTTATCGGCGCGACCGATGCGTTCATTCGTCGTCCTTTTCTTTACTTCGGCATGCTGCAGGGGTTGCTGGGCGGCATAGCCGCATGGTTGCTGGCTTCCGGGATGCTGTATGCCATGAATGCCGCGCTGGGCGAGTTGACCAGGCTTTATGCCAGCAGTTTCAACCTGCCATCCCTCTCACCCGCCGACAGCTTGTCCCTGCTCGCCTTCTCGGCCTATCTCGGCTGGCTCGGCGCGTGGTTCTCCGTATCGCAACACTTGTGGCAGATCGAACCGCGCTGAACGAAAGCCCCCTCAAAGATTCCGTTCCTTCTTGATCAGGTCGTAGGCAAGTTGAATGTCTTTCGCCTGCTCGGTCGCCATCTTGATCATGTCGTCCGGCATGCCCTGTCCCATCAGTTTGTCCGGATGATATTGACTCATCAGCTTGCGGTAGGCGCGCTTGATCTCCGCATCCGTATTGTCCTTGCTCACACCCAGCGCCTTGTAGGCATCCTCCAGCGCAGCCCCGGTATTCGCCTGCCCGCCGGCGAAATGAGTCTGATTCACCACCATGTCCAGCAAGCGTTTGAACGCTTCCGGGCCATAACCCAGATACCCCGCGATATCCGTGAGCAGCTTCTCCTCTGCCGGGTGGTAGTGCCCATCGGCCAACGCCATCACGATCAAGTAAATCAGCAGCATCTCTTTCAGGTTGTGCGTTCCGCCGCAGGCCGCCATGAATTTGCGGCAGGCCGGCTCGATATCAAAGTCCGGTGCGGCGCCCTGTTTGAACCAGATGATGGCCTGCCGGCGATGCTCCGGCGTCATGCCCAGTTTCTGCATGAACTGCTCGACATGCGCAATCTCATCCTCGGAGACCCGCCCATCTGCTTTTGCCAGCTTGCCCATCGAAACGAACACTGCTTCCAGGAAAATTGTCTGCCGGAGCGCGTTCTGCATGGGATTCAGGGCTCCCTGTCCAAGCGCGCGGACACGATCGATGACCGAGCCGATGAACAGGCCGAGCAAGGCCCCGAAGAAGCCAAAAAGGTAATAACCCGCAATGATGCCGACGAACTTGAACACGATGACTCCAGAAAAAAAAGCGGAAATCTGCCGCAGCAGAGGCGCGCATTATACCTTTGTACTATCATTAACCGCCCGCAAAGGCGAGAAAGTACCGCCCGCGGCGGAACTTGTTCGGCTGGAAAATTCGATGCAACACATACCAATAAATTTATTTTCGGCGCCACGGATAATCGTGGACCGTTTTGTCCGGTGACAGTATGGAAATGAAACCGATCAATTCGGGCAAATTGCGCGCGATTGGCTACGATGCGCGAACGCGCACCCTGCAGGTTCAGCTCGACAGCGGCAGCACGCTCCAATACAGCGGTGTCGGCGAAGATATCTGGCGCCGGCTCGGCAGCTCCGGCGCAGCATGGAGCTTTTATCGCGACAATATCGAGGACGAATTCACCGTGCAGCGGGTTTCAGGCAGCCCTTCTGCCGGGAACAACCCGCTCGATGAATTGTTCGTTCAGAAGTGATGTTGTTCACTCTATAATGCCACGCCCTTGGGCAAGGCTGTTTTGAGCAGCCCCCGGGTTATTACGTGCCGGATTAACCCCACCAATATCTACAGCGGAGATTGAGCATATGAGCGGTAACAACACAGCGCCTGAATACGTCAAACACAGCAAACTCAAGGCTTGGGTAGCCGAAATTGCCGCACTGACCGAACCTGAACGGGTGGTGTGGTGCGACGGGTCCCAAGAGGAATATGACCGTTTGTGCGCCGAGATGGTGACTGCCGGCACGCTTATCAAACTTAATCCGGCAAAGCGACCCAATTCTTTTCTGGCCTGCTCCTCTCCTTCCGATGTGGCACGTGTGGAGGATCGCACTTTCATTTGTTCCGCCCGGCACGAAGATGCCGGCCCCACCAATAACTGGGAAGAGCCCGCCAAGATGCGCGCCACCCTGAACGGCCTGTTTAAAGGTGCGATGCGTGGCCGAACCCTGTATGTGATTCCGTTCAGCATGGGGCCGCTGGGTTCTTCCATCGCGCACATCGGGGTGGAAATTACCGACTCGCCCTACGTCGTGGTCAATATGCGCATCATGACGCGCATGGGCCGGGCAGTCCTGGACGTGCTCGGGGTTCAGGGTGAATTCGTACCCTGCCTGCACAGTGTCGGTGCACCGCTTGAGCCGGGACAACAGGACAGCAAATGGCCGTGCAACCCGACTACAAAATACATCGTGCACTTCCCCGAAACACGCGAGATCTGGTCTTACGGCTCGGGCTACGGCGGCAATGCCCTGCTTGGAAAGAAATGCTTTGCCTTGCGCATTGCCTCGAGTATGGCGCGAGATGAGGGCTGGCTGGCGGAACACATGCTGATTCTTGGTATTGAATCTCCCGGCGGGGAAAAAAATTATGTCGCCGCGGCATTTCCGTCAGCCTGCGGCAAAACCAATCTGGCCATGCTGATTCCGCCGCAAAGTATGTCCGGATGGAAAGTCACCACGGTGGGGGATGATATCGCCTGGATAAAACCCGGCAAGGACGGACGCATGTACGCGATCAACCCTGAAGCCGGCTTCTTTGGTGTCGCTCCCGGCACATCGGAAAAAACCAACTTCAACGCCCTGGCCACACTCAAGGAAAATGTCATTTTTACCAACGTTGCACTGACCGATGACGGCGATGTGTGGTGGGAGGGGATGACCAATGATGCACCCGCACACCTGATCGATTGGCAAGGCAGGGACTGGACGCCGGAAGACGGCAAACTGGGACGCAAGGCTGCCCACCCCAATTCGCGTTTTACCGCTCCCGCCAGCCAGTGTCCATCCATCGATGAGGCATGGGAGGATCCGCAGGGTGTGCCGCTGTCTGCGTTCATCTTTGGCGGCCGCCGCGCCACCACCATGCCGCTGGTCTTTGAGGCCTTGAACTGGAATTACGGCGTGTATATCGCCTCCACTCTGGGTTCTGAAACCACGGCTGCCGCCGTCGGCGAGCAGGGCATCGTGCGCCGCGACCCGTTTGCCATGCTGCCCTTCTGCGGCTACCACATTGGCGACTACTTCAATCACTGGCTAAAGATGGGGCATGTGGTGGAACATGCGCCGAGAATTTTTTGCGTCAACTGGTTCCGCCTGGACGAACGGGGCGAATTTCTGTGGCCTGGATTCAGCGACAACATGCGCGTCCTGAAGTG
>DISA01000043.1 GCA_002421915.1 Gallionellaceae bacterium UBA6222 | reverse complement strand
AGATGACCACCGGCGCGTCCAACGACTTTGAGCGGGCCACCGACTTGGCGCGCAAGATGGTCACGCAATGGGGTATGTCTGATGCGCTTGGAACGATGGTGTATGGGGAAAATGAGGGTGAGGTATTCCTTGGCCGCTCGGTGACCACACATAAAAACATCTCTGAGGCATCCATGCAGAAAGTGGATGCGGAGATTCGCCGTATCCTCGATGAGCAATACGCACTGGCACGCAAACTGATCGAGGAAAATCGCGACAAGATGGAAGCAATGGCCAAGGCGCTGCTGGAATGGGAGACCATCGATGCGGATCAAATCGACGATATCATGGCGGGCAAGCCGCCGCGGCCGCCCAAGCCTGCCCCCGTGCAGCCTGCCGCCGAGCCACCCAAAGACGAAGCACCAACCGCGCCGGCCACCGGCGAACCGGCGCAGGAAACCTGAAAGATGGGGTGCAGGATTCAGGGTTATCCCTGCGTCCTGCATTCTGGATCCTGATGTTCCTCCACTGCGGTAACTTCCACCTCGACCTCGCCCACCCCAAAGTGATGGGCATCGTCAATGTCACCCCTGATTCGTTTTCCGACGGCGGACGCTATGCCTCTTCCGCCGCTGCCATTGGGCATGCGCAACAACTGATCGCAGACGGTGCCGACATGCTCGACATCGGTGGCGAGTCGACACGCCCCGGCGCGGCAGAAGTGAGCGAGCAGGAAGAAATGGACCGCGTGTTGCCGGTAATCGAAGGTTTGCGCGATATCGCTGTACCGCTTTCCATCGATACCTGGAAGCCGGCCGTGATGCGCGCCGCACTCAAGGCGGGGGTGAGTCTGGTCAATGATGTGAACGCGCTACAGGCCGGGGGCGCACTGGAGATCGCGGCGCAGAGCGGGGCGGCAGTCTGCCTGATGCACAAACAGGGCACGCCGCAGACCATGCAACAGCAACCGCGCTATGCCGATGTGGTGGCTGAAGTGAGCGCGTTCCTGCGCGCGCGCATGGCTGTAATCGAGGCGGCGGGCATCGGGCGCGACCGCATCGTCATCGATCCCGGTTTTGGCTTCGGCAAGTCGCTGGCGCATAATCTTGACCTGTTGCGCCATCTGGACGTGCTGCGCGCGCTGGGCGTTCCGGTGCTGGCAGGTTTGTCGCGCAAGTCGATGCTGGGGGCGCTCACCGGACGCGCAGTGGATGATCGCGTGGCGGCCAGCGTCGCCGCCGCGTTGCTGGCGGTGCAGCGCGGCGCAGCCATCGTGCGGGTACACGATGTGCGCGAGACGGTGGACGCGCTGAAGGTGTGGAATGCGGTAAATTTAAAGCAATAGCCACAGAGATCACAGAGGACACAGAGAGAGCCGCGATTGTGAACAGTCGCAAAAGACGGCTTTAAGTGAGTTTGCTGTCGGATTTCTCTGTGGTCTCTGTGTACTCTGTGGCAAATCGTTTTTGGGGGTTACATGAGCAGAAAATATTTCGGTACCGACGGTGTGCGCGGCAAGGTGGGGGAGCATCCCATCACGCCGCAATTTGTGATGCATTTGGGTTATGCGGCAGGCAAGGTGTTGGCGAGCGCCGAACATGCGCAGGGCGAGCGACCGGGCGTGCTGATCGGCAAGGACACGCGCATCTCCGGTTACATGCTCGAGTCGGCGCTGGAAGCCGGGTTTATCGCGGCGGGTATCGATGTCTATCTGGCCGGTCCGATACCGACACCGGCGGTGGCTTATCTGACACGGGCTTTGCGCTTGCAGGCGGGCGTGGTCATCTCCGCATCGCACAATCCGTTCGAGGATAACGGCATCAAGTTTTTTTCCGGTAGCGGTGCGAAACTGCCGGATAACGTGGAACTTGCCATCGAGGCGGCATTGGATGAGCCGATGCAGACCAACCCATCGGCAAGCCTGGGCAAGGCCAAACGCATCGACGATGCGGCCGGGCGCTATATCGAGTTCTGCAAGAGCACCTTCCCCAACGAGATGAATCTGCGCGGGCTGAAGATCGTAGTGGACAGTGCGCACGGTGCGGCTTATCACATCGCGCGCCACGTCTTTCACGAACTTGGCGCGGAGGTGGTGGCCATCGGCGCCGAACCTGACGGTCTGAACATCAACGCCGGCTACGGCGCGACCAAACCGCAAAACCTGCAAAAAGCCGTGGTCGAACACAAGGCCGATATCGGTATCGCACTGGATGGTGATGGAGATCGACTCATCATGGTGGATGCTGACGGCACACTCTACGATGGCGACCAATCGCTCTACATCATCGCCAGGCAACGCCATGCCGAAGGGGCATTAAAAGGCGGTGTGGTGGGTACGCTGATGACCAATCTGGCCTTTGAGCACGCCATGCAGCATCTGGGTATCCCGTTTGTTCGGGCCAAAGTGGGTGACCGCTATGTGATGGAGTTACTGCAACAACATGATTGGCAACTCGGGGGTGAGAACTCCGGCCACATCATTTGCCTGGACAAGCATAGCACCGGTGACGGCATTATTTCCGCGTTGCAGGTGTTGCACGCCCTGCGCATGAAAAGGCAGACACTGGCACAAGCTGCGGGTGATCTGCATATGTATCCGCAGATACTTATCAATGTGCGTGTCTCAAAAAAGGCTGATTACGTTAACCATCCGGCCGTGAAACATGCACTGGATACCGCAGAAGTCATGCTGGACGGCAAGGGCCGTGTCCTGTTGCGTCCTTCCGGTACCGAACCTTTGCTGCGTGTAATGGTGGAAGGCGAGGATGGGGCGAAGGTGAAGTTGTGCGCGGAAAAAATCGCGGAGGCGGTGCGGGCTGCGGCAGCCTAGTCTGTATCGCTTGCCATAACAAAAACGCCGAGCGATGCTCGGCGTTTTTGTTATGGCGCGTATTGGGATTAGCCGAAACGCCCCGTGATGTAATCTTCAGTCTCTTTCCGCTTCGGATTGGTGAACACCGTGCTGGTGTCACCGAACTCGATGAGGTCGCCCAGATACATGTAGGCGGTGAAGTCGGAGATGCGCGCGGCCTGCTGCATGTTGTGNNGTTGTGGGTGACGATGACGATGGTGAAATCCATCTTTAATTCATCGATGAGTTTTTCGATGTGGGCGGTGGAGATCGGGTCGAGCGCCGAAGTCGGCTCGTCCAGCAACAGAACTTGCGGTTTGACGGCGATGGCGCGGGCAATACACAGGCGCTGTTGCTGGCCGCCGGAAAGGCTGGTGCCGCTCTGTTTGAGCACGTCCTTGACCTCTCCCCAGAGCGCGGCTTTTTTCAATGCCCATTCGACACGCTCATCCATTTCGTTGCGGTTGAGTTTTTCGTAAAGTTTCACGCCGAAGGCGATGTTGTCGTAGATCGACATCGGGAAC
>DISA01000048.1:47991-48447 GCA_002421915.1 Gallionellaceae bacterium UBA6222 | reverse complement strand
CCCAATAGTCGAGGCGCTTCACCAGCTCGCGCTCGAAGCCGCGCTCGACCGGCCGGTAGAAACGCTGGCGCGGCATGCCATCGGGGAAGTAGTTCTGGCCGGAGAAGCCTTCCTCGGCATCATGGTCGTACTGGTAGCCCTTGCCATAGCCGATATCCTTCATCATCCGCGTCGGCGCGTTCAGGATATGCATCGGCGGCATCAGGCTGCCGGTCTGCTTGGCTGAACGCATCGCCGCCTTGAAGGCCATGTAGGCGGCGTTGGACTTCGGCGCCGTGCCCAGATAGATGACCAGTTGCGCCAAGGCCAACTCGCCCTCGGGGCTGCCCAGCCGCTCGTACACGTCCCAGGCCGCCACCGCCTGCTGCACCGCCTGCGGGTCGGCCAACCCGATGTCCTCGACCGCGAAGCGGGTCAGGCGCCGGGCGATGAACAGCGGGTCCTCGCCGCCGTCCA
>DISA01000048.1:47547-47943 GCA_002421915.1 Gallionellaceae bacterium UBA6222 | reverse complement strand
TAGCGGCCGTCGCCATCGGCCATCGCCTTCAACGCCGCCCGCCCATCGGCGTCGATGGGCAGCGCGTGGCCGACCAATTCCTCGGCGCGGGCCATCAACTGGTCCAAGGCGGCATCGTCCAGGCGCTTCAACACCAGCACCTGGGTCCGCGACAACAAGGCGCCGTTCAACTCGAAGCTGGGATTTTCCGTGGTGGCGCCGACCAGCACCACCGTGCCGTCCTCGACGAAAGGCAGGAACCCGTCCTGCTGGGCGCGGTTGAAGCGGTGTATCTCGTCGACGAACAGCAAGGTCCCCCGCCCCGCCGCCTTGCGCCCCTTGGCGGCCTCGAACACCTTGCGCAGATCAGCGACGCCCGAGAACACCGCGCTTAAAGGTTCGAAATGCAGGCTGGTC
>DISA01000048.1:43975-47512 GCA_002421915.1 Gallionellaceae bacterium UBA6222 | reverse complement strand
GCCCCCAGCAGGTGGTCCTGTCCGACGACCTGCCCAAGGTCCAGGGGCCGCAGCCTTTCGGCAAGCGGCTTGTCCTCGGGCCGGTCGAAGAGCGACGTCACCCGCCGACCTGCAACGTCAACACCTGGCCATCGCGGTTGATGGTCAGCGCCCAGCGCTTGGCCTTGCCCGACAGGGCCCGCTTGGCCTCGAACACCGTCGAGATCGGCTGCCCGTTGATTTCCAGCAAGATGTCGCCCGGCTGCATGCGCAGACGGTGGGCGATCGACCCGCGCTTGATCTTCAACACCACCACGCCCGAGGCGGTACTGTCCATGCCCAGTTCCTCGGCCAGGGCCGGGTTCAGGTTGGCGATGGTGGCGCCGGTATAGGGATTGGCACCGCCGACGTCGGTGATCTCACGCGGGGGGGATTCCGGCGGGGCGATCAGATGGACGGTGAAGCTGCGGGGGGTACCCTGGCGCGTCACCTTGACCTCGACCGCGTCGCCGGGAATGTGCGTGGCCAGACGGAAGCGCAGCACCTCCGCGTCGTCGATTTCGTGACCGTCGACCGCGGTGATGACGTCGCCGGGCTTCAGGCCGGCCTTGGCGGCGGGGCCGTCGCGGTGGACGTTGTCGATCAGCACGCCGACCGGGCGGGACAGGCCCAGCGCCTGCGCCAGTTCGTTGGTGACCGGCTGGCCCATCGCCCCCAACCACGGGCGGACCACCTTGCCGGTGGACTTGATGCTGGCCAGGACCGTCTTGACCATCGTGGTCGGGATGGCGAAGCCGATGCCGTTGGACCCGCCATCCTTGGAATAGATGGCGGAATTGATGCCGATCAGACGGCCTTCCATGTCGACCAGGGCACCGCCGGAATTGCCGGGATTGATGGCCGCGTCGGTCTGGATGAAGGACCGATAGTCGGTGATGCCGACATTGGTGCGGGCCAGGGCTGAAATGATGCCGCTGGTCACCGTCTGGCCGACGCCGAACGGATTGCCGACCGCGATGACCAGGTCGCCCACTTCCAACTTGTCGGAATCGCCCATCGGCAAGGCCGGAAGCGGATCGCCCCTGGGCGGTTCGATCTTCAGGATGGCCAGGTCGGTGCTGGCGTCGTCGCCCAGAATCTTGGCCTCGAACTCGCGCCGGTCGGCCAGGACCACCGTCACCTCGTCGGCACCGTTGATGACGTGGTGGTTGGTGACCACCGTCCCGTCGGCGGCGACGATGACGCCGGACCCCAGGCTGTTCTGCACCCTTTCCTGCGGCATGCCGTGCGGCACGACGTCGCCGAAGAAGCGGCGGAAGAACGGGTCGGACAGCAACGGCGATGCCGCTTGGCGCACCACCCGCTTGGTGTAGATGTTGACCACCGCCGGCGACACCTGCTTGACCACCGGGGCGAAGGAAAGCCTGATCTGTTCCTGCGACGCGGGCACGCTTTGCGCCCAGGCCGGAACGGAAACCAGAAGGCCGACGGCAAGCAGACGGGACAGCAAATTCATCTTCGGCACCACCTTAAGTCCAGGTGGTGATGTTATGGGGGGCAATCATGGCGGGCGCAAGGCGCGAGTCAGCCGATACGGGCCAGAACCTCTTGCCGCCGGTCGCCGCCATCGCCGGAAATCCGCTGGCCGACCACCAGGGCGATCGCTTCGACCAGCGATTCGGCCCTGGCACGGTCGGGTGCCTCGTGCTCCCGGACCAGTGCGCACAGCCGCGCCCCCAGTTCGGTCAGCAGGGGATACCCGAATGTCCCGGCCTGGCCTTTGACATTGTGGGCGACGGCGTGCAACTCGACCCAATCTCCACGGGACAACGAGGCCCGCATCTTCTCCAGGTCGGCTTCCGCCCAGGTGATATAGGTCTTGGACAACGCATCCAGGGCAGCCTCGGCACGGGCGATCGCGCCGGCATCAAGACCGAAATCCTCGTCTTGCGTCAAAAGCATCACTCCGCCGCCTTGGACACCGGCTCGGAAGACTTCGCCGCACCTTGTTCCAGCAGCCAGCCGGCCCGGTGGATGATGTCGATCGCCGACAGCGGCTTGCCGATCACCTCGTCGATTCCGGATTCCCAGGCGGTTTCCAGAACGGCATGGTGGGTCGAGGCGGACAAGGCCAGCACGGGGACGCGGGCATCGCCGAACTCGCCCTTGCGCAGGCGGTGGACGAACAGCAGGGCTTCGGTGGAATCGCGGGGCAAATCAAGAATCACCAGATGGGGCGCCATCTCGCGGATGTGGCCCGCCGCCTGGTCAGGGCTGCGCGCCTCGCGCACGTCCTTGACGTCCAGCGCTCCCAGCAATGTCGAGAATAACCGACGGATATGCTGGCTGGAATCGATGACCAGCACCGTTCGATCCATGTCCTCCACCAGCGCCATCCCTAGCTCCATCCCCAATAATGAAAGGGGGAGGGCTTGTTATTTTATCGCCCTTTCATCCGGTTATATCGGGTTTAAACCTTACGCACAACGAGAAGAGATTCCGGTGGTTGAAGGGAAACCGCCCGCGTGGCACCTTGGCGGGCGGAATGGGGAGTGCATACGATGTTGAAACGCCTTCTGTCTCTGGGCGCGGCCGCCATCGCGACCGTCGTGGCCGCCTGCGAGGAAGGACCCTCCTCGGTCTCGGGGACGTGGCGCAGCCCGGCGACCTGGAGCTCGATGACCTACGCCAGCGCCAAGGGGCCGCTGCTGCTCGAGGTCCTGGGCAATCCCTTCGCCTCGGTGGCGGCTGACGACTTGGCCCCCCTTGCCGCCCAAGCGATGTCGGGTCAAGTGATCGGGCGCCAGCTGACCTTCACCACGGACCGCGGGCAAGCGCCGCAACCCGGGTTCCGGGTGGTGCTGGCCTTCAACGTTCCGGTCAATACCGACGCCAAGAAGCTGTGCGCCGGTACAGTAAGCCACCTGCCGGCCGGCGAACGCGTGGCGGTGATGGCCAGCTTCTGTGCCGATGGCGACCTGCTGGCATCGGTGCGCGGCTGGGTCGCCCGCATCGAAGGACCGTCGGACCAACGCTTCCTTCAATTGCTCGGTCAGATGACGCGGGAACTGTTCGGCACCGCGCCATGACCGACGACGACCGGCTGACGGCCGCCGAGACCGCCCTGGCGCACGCGGAACAGGCCATCGACGACCTGTCGCAGGTGGTGCAGGCCCAGGCTGGTGAAATCGCCACCCTGCGCCGCGACCTCGGCCGTCTGGAGGCGGTCCTGGCCAGACTTATGGATGGAGACGACGAGTCCGGCCTGTGCGTTTCGTGACTTTCGTGCCGGTCCGTGGTACAGTTGCGGACATGGGCGATTAGCAAGAGGACTTGGTCATGGACATCGTTTCGGTGGCCGAGATGGCGCTTGTCATGCGGCAACAGGCGTTCGGCCAGGACATGGCACTTCGCATGCTGAAACAGGCCTCGGTGCAAGAGGCGACGGCCCTGAAACTGGTCAGCGCCGCCGCGCAAGGCCAGGACATCTCCACCTCGACAGCGGCGTTGAACACCGGCATCACCGGCCAGGTGGTGAACATCTCGGTCTAGGGCAAG
>DISA01000048.1:41913-43894 GCA_002421915.1 Gallionellaceae bacterium UBA6222 | reverse complement strand
GGAGCAGACCAACCGACACCCTTGCGGGCTTGCCTGGGAAATGGTGGGGACGGCGGGACTTGAACCCGCAAGGCCGAAGCCGGGCGATTTTAAGTCGCCAGAGTTTACCAATTTCTCCACGTCCCCGCGCGGCAGAAGGCCGCTATATTTCAGTCTGCCGTCGAAGCTGTCAACGGGGCATGCCAGCCGCAGGCCGCCAGGGCATCCCGCATATGGGCGGGCGGCGGCGCTTCGACGGTTATCGTCTCTTTGCCCGCCGACAAGGCGGGAATGACGACCTTGCGCGAATGCAGGTGCAGTTGGCACGGTGGATTCGGATCGGGACCGTAATAAGGGTCGCCGCGCAACGGACAGCCCAGCGCCTTCATATGCAGGCGTATCTGATGGGTGCGCCCGGTCCTGGGCTCGCATTCGACCCAGCCCATGCCGTCGTCCTGCCCCAGCAGCCGCCAGTGCGTCACCGCGCTTTGGCCAGTCGGATCGCAGATCATGCGCCAGCCACCCTTGCCGGTGATCTTGGCCAAGGGTTGGTCGACAGTTCCCTCCCGGCCTTCGGGCACGCCGACGGTCACGCCCCAATAGGCCTTGCCGACGCGATGCGCCATGAACATCTTGCCCAACCGCGAGATGGCCTTGTCGTGCCGTCCCAGGATCAGGCAACCCGATGTGTCGCGGTCCAGCCGATGGGCCAGACGCGGCGGCTTGGCCCAGCCGAAGCTCAAGGCCGGCAGGTACAGTTCCAGATGGTCGGGCGAATTGGGGCCGGCATGCACGGCCAGGCCGGCCGGCTTGTCGAGGACGATGATGTCCTGGTCCTTGTAAAGGATACGCGAGTGGATTTCGTCGGGAGTCATGGCAAAGACGGAGCGAACGCCCGGCGCCTGAGGGGGCATCATAACAAGATCAAAGTGGCCAGCCCCAGGAAGGCGAAGAATCCCAGGCTGTCGGTGCACATGGTCAGGAAGATCGAACTGGCCACCGCCGGGTCGACGTCGAACTTTTCCAGCGTCAACGGAATCAGCGATCCCATCAGCCCGGCGATCAGCAGGTTGAAGACCAGGGCGGCGCCGATCACCAGCCCGATGGCCGGCTGACCGAACCAGTACCAGGCGACGGGGCCGATCAGGCAAGCGATGACGATGCCGTTGATGAACCCGACCAGCACTTCCTTGCCGATGACCTGAAGCGCGTTGTCGGCGTCCAGTTCCTTGGTGGCCAGGCTTCGTACCGCCACCGCCAGGGTCTGGGTGCCGGCGTTGCCGCCCAGGCCCGCCACGATGGGCATCAGCACCGCCAGCGCGACGATCTGTTCCAGGGTGTGTTCGAAGATGCCGATCACCGACGACGCCACGATGGCGGTGCACATGTTGACCAGCAGCCACGGAATGCGCGAGCGCACCGTGTCCTTGACGGCGCGGTACAGGTCGGTGTCGGGCACGCCGGCCAGACGCAGCATGTCGTCGGCGGCTTCCTCGTCGATGACGTCGACGACGTCGTCGATGGTGATGACGCCGACCAGACGCCCCGCTCCGTCCACCACCGGCGCCGAGACCAAGTCCTGCTGGCGGAACAGGAAGGCCACTTCCTCGCGGTCGGCGGTCACCGGCACCGTCAGATTCTCGTCGTCCATGATGTCGCGCAGGCGTTGCGGGCGCTTACAACGGACCAGCCGGGCCAGGCCGACCTTGCCGATGGGGCGGTGGCGCGGGTCGACGACATAAAGGTCGTAGAACTCGTCCGGGATGGATTGGGCGGCCCGCAGATAGTCGACCGTTTCGCCAACGGTCCAATAGGCGGGAACCGCCACCAACTCGCGGGCCATCATTCGGCCCGCGGAATATTCCGGATACGCCAGGCCCTGGGCGACGATGGCGCGGGTTTCGGACGGCAAGGCGTCCATGACCCGGGCGCGTTCGTCCTCGTCCAACTGGGACGCCAGCCACACCGCGTCGTCCGAATCCAGTTCCGAGATGGCGGTGGC